>NZ_JBDHZL010000003.1:0-110226 GCF_039811905.1 Nigerium sp.
CGTCGGTCAGGCGACCTGCCGGGCCGGCCGCTTGCCCTGCTTGAACGAGTCCAGTTCGGCGACGGTCTCGTCGAAGCCGGCCTGGATCTCGGCGTCCGGCTTGTACGTGAGCAGCGAGACGACGACCGCGAGGATCAGGCACACGGCGAAGCCGGGGACGATCTCGTAGAGGTGCTCCCCGAACAAGGCGACGTCGGGCTCGAACTGCCCCCACCAGAACACCGTGACCGCGCCCGCGACCATGCCGGCGATCGCGCCCCAGTTGGTGAGCTTGCGCCACCACAGCGACAGCAGGACGATCGGGCCGAACGCGCCGCCGAAGCCCGCCCACGCGAACCCGACCAGGTCGAGGATCGTCGCGTTGCGCACCGAGGCGAGCAGCACGGCCACGATGGCCACGACGAGGACGCCGACGCGCCCGAACCAGAGCTGGACCCGGGGCGAGTACTCGCGGTGGGACACCATCCACAGCAGGTCCTCGATGAGGGCCGAGCTCGTGACGACCATCTGGCTCGACATCGTCGACATGATCGCGGCGAGCACGGCGGACAGCACGATGCCGGCGAAGAACGGGTGGAACAGCAGCTGGGCGAGATCGAGGAAGACGGCCTCGGGGTCGGTCAGCGCGTGTTCGGGGTGCTGGTGGAAGTAGGCGATCCCGGCCATCGCGGTGACGATCGCCCCGCTGACGGACAGGATCATCCAGCCGATGCCGAAGCGGCGTCCGGCCTTCGCCTCGCGGGCGTCCCGCAGGGCCATGAACCGGACGATGATGTGGGGCTGCCCGAAGTAGCCGAGCCCCCACGCGACCGACGAGATCACGCCGATCGTGGTCGCGCCCCGCACCAGCGACGAGAACGTGGGGTTCACCGCGTTGATGCCCTCGACCATGGGCCCGAACCCGCCGACGGCCACGATCGCGAACGTCGGCACGAGCAGCAGCGAGACGACCATGATGCAGCCCTGCACGACGTCGGTGTAGGTCGCGCCGAGGAAGCCGCCGAACAGGGTGTAGATCAGCGTGACGCCGGCGACGATCAGCATGCCCGTCTCGTATGTCGTGCCGAACGACGACTGGAAGAAGACGCCCCCGGCGACCATGCCGGAGGAGACGTAGAAGGTGAAGAACACGAGGATGACCAGGCCGGACACGATGCGCAACAGGCGCGAGCGGTCCTTGGTGCGGGCCTCGAAGAACGTCGGGACGGTGATGGCGTCGACCGCCTGCGTGTAGACCCGCAGCCGCGGGGCGACGAAGCGCCAGTTCAGGTACGCGCCGACGGTGAGGCCGATCGCGATCCAGCTCTCGACCAGGCCCGAGGCGTACAGCGCGCCGGGCAGGCCCATGAGCAGCCAGCCGGACATGTCGGCGGCGCCGGCGGAGAGGGCGGCGACGAAGGGGTTCAGGCGGCGGCCGCCGAGCATGTAGTCGTCGTGGTCGTCGGTCTGACGGAAGGCGAACATGCCGATCGCGATCATGGCCGCGAAGTAGAGGACGATCGCGCCGACCGTCCATGGTGAAGCCCCCATGCGGAGCCTCCTTCCCTAGCAGGTGGGCACACGATAACGGCGTGCGCGGCCGTGACCAGGGCTGATCCGGCTGATGGTCCGCCGGTGACGGCTGTGCTACGCGTGCGTGTCGTGGCCCCGCTCGGCGCGCAGCGCCTCGCGCCGCTCGGCCTGCTCGACCGGGTCGGGCACGGGCAGCGAGGCGAGCAGGCGGCGGGTGTAGGCGTCCGCGGGGTGCGTCATCACCTCGAAGCCGGGCCCCTGCTCGACCAGCCGGCCCCGGTGCAGGACGCCCACGCGGTGGGCCACCTGGTCGACGACCGCGAGGTCGTGGCTGATGAACAGGCAGGCGAACCCGAAGCGCTGCTGCAGCTCGTGGAAGAGGGCGAGCACCGTCGCTTGCACGGAGACGTCGAGGGCCGAGGTCGGCTCGTCGGCGATCAGCAGGCGGGGCTGCAGGGCCAGCGCGCGGGCGAACGACACCCGCTGCCGTTGCCCGCCCGACAGCTCGTGCGGATAGCGGCGCGCGTAGCCGGCGGGCAGCTGTACGGCCTCCAGCATCTCCGCCACGCGCTCGCGCCGAGCCGCCGGACGCAGACCGGGCTCGTGCACGAGCAGCGGTTCGCCGACGCATTCCCCGATCGTGAGCTGCGGGTCGAAGCTGGTCGCCGGGTCCTGGAACACGAACCCGATCTCGCGGCGCAGCGGCCGGAACCGCCGCTCCCGGAACCCGCGCATCTCGTGGCCGAACACGGTGAGCGAGCCGCCGGTGACCGCCTCCAGGCCGGCCATCGCCCGCCCGATCGTGGTCTTGCCCGACCCGGACTCGCCGACCAGGCCGAACACCTCGCCGGCGTGGATCGTGAAATCCACGCCGTGGACGGCGGTGAAGGCGGGGCTGCCGAGGCGTCCGGGGTAGGTCACCTCCATCCCGGACGCCGCGGTGACGACCTCCGCGGCGTCCAGGCGAGCCCAGGCGTCCTGGTCGAGCCCCGCGGACGCCGACGCCGACCCGATCCGCGGCACGGCCGCGAGCAGCTTCCGCGTGTAGTCGTGCCGGGGGGACGCGAACAGCTCGGTCGCCCACGCCCGCTCGACGACCTTGCCCTGGTACATCACGAGCACCGAGTCGGCGAGGTCGGCGACCACGCCCATGTTGTGGGTGATGAGGATGATCGACGTGCCGTAGGCGTCCCGGACGTCGCGCAGCAACTGCAGGATCTCGGCCTGCACCGTGACGTCCAGCGCGGTCGTCGGCTCGTCGGCGACGATCAGCTTCGCGCCCATGGAGAGGGCCATCGCGATGATGATCCGCTGCTTCTGGCCGCCGGAGAACTCGTGCGGGAACCGGTTCACCCGCGTCTGCGGGTCGGGGATGCCGACCGAGGCGAGCGCCTCGACGGCCTTCGCCTTGATCTCGGCGCGGGTGATCTTGGGGTGATGGGCGCGCAGGCCCTCGCCGAACTGCCACCAGATCGGGAACACCGGGTTCAGCGCCGAGCTGGGCTCCTGAAAGACCATCGCGACGTCGCGCCCGCGCACCGTGCGCATCGTGGACGCCGGCAGCGTCAGCACGTCGGTGCCCTCGACGAGCACCGCCCCGTCGACCGTCGCGGTCTCCGGCAGCAGCCGCAGGATCGACCGGGCCGTCACGGTCTTGCCCGACCCGGACTCGCCGACCACCGCCAGGATCTCGCCTGGATCGACCGAGAAGCCGACGTCGGTGACCGCCTCGACGGGGCCGGCGTCCGTCGCGAAGGTGACGTCGAGGTCGCGGATCCGCAGCCGCGGATCCGTCCCCGGGAATCGCTCGTCGAGGCTCATCGCTGCTCCTTCCCGGACGCCGCCGGCGCGGCCGGCGCGCGTCGGGCCTTCACGCGCGTGCGCAGGCGCGGGTCGTTGAGGTCGTTCATCGACTCGCCCACGAGCGTCACGCCGAGCACGGACAGCACGATGGCGAGGCCGGGGAAGACCGACGTCCACCAGATGCCCGACGTGACGTCGGCCATCGAACGGTTCAGGTCGTAGCCCCACTCGGACGCCGACGTCGGCTCGATGCCGAAGCCGATGAAGCCCAGGCCGGCCAGCGTCAGGATCGCCTCGGAGGCGTTGAGGGTGAAGATGAGCGGCAGTGTCCGGGTGGCGTTGCGGAACACGTGCCCGAACAGGATGCGCGGGACGCCGACCCCGATCACCTTCGCCGACTCGACGAACGGCTCGGCCTTCAGCCGGATCGTCTCGGCCCGGATCACGCGGAAGTACTGCGGGATGAACACGACCGTGATCGACAGGGCGGCGGACAGGATGCCGCCCCAGGCGTCCGAGCGGCCGCCCGAGATCACGATCGACATGACGATCGCGAGCAGCAGCGACGGGAACGCGTAGACGGCGTCCGCGATCATCACGGCGAGGCGGTCGAACCAGCCGCCCAGGTAGCCCGACACCAGGCCGAGCAGCACGCCCAGGAACAGCGAGAAGACGACGGCGCAGGCCATGACGGCGACGGCCGTCCGGGTGCCCCAGATCACCCGGCTGAGCACGTCGAACCCGGCGACGGTCGTGCCGAGCGGGTTGCGCGCGGAGGGCGGCTGCTGGCTGCCGAAGACGCCCGCGGCGTCCGTGGTCTGCGCCCACGAGTAGGGGGCGAGCAGCGGCGCCAACGCGGCCGTGACGAGCAGGATCGCGGTCAGCGTCAGCCCGGCGATCAGCATGCCGCGCTGCAGCCCGTGGCTGCGGCGCAGGTCGGCGACGACCGGCAGCCGCAGGTACCAGGGGTCGCGCGGGTCGGCGAGATGGGCTTGGTCGGCCATGGGTCAGTACCTCACTCGCGGGTCGATGAGGGCCGCGACGACGTCGACCACGAAGTTGGTGACGGCCACGATCACGGCCATGAGCATCACGATGCCCTGCACGGCGACGTAGTCGCGGGCGCCCATGTACTGGGCGAGCATGAAGCCGAGGCCCTTCCACTCGAACGTGGTCTCGGTGAGCACCGCGCCGCCGAGGCTCATCGCGATCTGCATCCCCATCACGGTGATGATCGGGATGAGGGCGGGCCGCAGCGCGTGCCGGCGCACGAGGCGCCCCTCTCCGACGCCGCGCGAGCGGGCGGACTCGATGTAGGGGCGCTCCAGGGTGCCGATCAGGTTCGTCCGGACGAGGCGCAGGAACACCCCGCCCGTCAGCAGGCCCAGCGCGACGCCAGGGAGGATCGCGTGCGAGAGGACGTCCGCGATCAGCGGCAGGCTGCCGAGGCGGAGGGCGTCCAGCAGGTAGAACGGCGACGGGTTGGTGATCGTGCCCATCGTGATCTCGCCCGAGGTCGAGATGCGTCCCGACACGGGCAGCCAGCCGAGGTTCACCGAGAAGATCAGCTTCAGCATGAGGCCGATGAAGAAGACGGGGGTCGCGTACCCGAGGATCGCGAAGACGCGCAGGGCGGCGTCCGGGGCGCGGTCGCGGCGCCGGGCCGCGACCATGCCGAGCGGGACGCCGATCGCCAGCGCGACGATCAGCGAGTAGAGCACGAGCTCGGCGGTCGCCGAGCCGTACCGCGTGAGGATCTGGGTGACGGGCTGGTTGTCGCTGAACGTCGTCCCGAAGTCGCCCCGCAGCATCCCGGCCAGGTATTCGCCGTACTGCACGAGCAGCGGCCGGTCGTACCCGGCCTCGTGGACGCGCTGGGCCAGCTGGTCGGGCGTCAGGCGTCCGCCGAGGGCCGCGGTGATCGGGTCGCCCGTGGACCGCATGAGAAAGAACACCACGGTGACCAAGATGAAGATCGTCGGGAAGATCAGCAGGAACCGGGTCGCCAGGTAGCGGCCAAGATTGCCGCCGCGGACCCGCGCGGCGGCCGTCCCGGGCATGGCGGCGTCCTGGGACGCCTCGGGTGCCGCGAGGTCGGGCCCCGCGCCGGTGTCGGTGTTCGTCATGTGCGCTCCGTCGCTCGGGGGAGGGCGCGGCGCCCCCGGCGAGGATGCCGGGAACGCCGCGCCCTGGGGATCTACTTCGACAGCGTGCCGAGGCGCAGCTTGAACGAGGCGTCCAGCGTGACCCCCTTCACCGCCGTGCCCGCGATGGCGATCTGCTTGCCCTGCAGCAGCGGCAGGATCGACAGATCGTCGCTCAGGATGCCCTGGAGCTGGCCGAGCACCTTGTCGCGCTCGGCCTTGTCGGCGGTCGTGGCCTCCTTGCCGAGCAGCGACTGGACCTGCGCGTTGTCGTAGTGGTTCGCCAGGAAGTTGTTCTTGGCGAAGAACGGCGTCAGGTAGTTGTCGGGATCGGAGTAGTCCGGGAACCAGCCGAGCTGGTAGATCGGGTAGACGTCCTTCGTGCGGTCCTTGGAGTACTGCACCCACTCGGTCGACTGCAGGTTCACCTTGAACAGGTTCGACGACTCGAGCTGGGTCTTGACCATGGCGTACTCGTCACCCGAGCTGGGGCCGTAGTGGTCCGGGTTGTACTGGATGTTGAGCGTGACCGGCGTCTGGACGCCCGCCGCCGCGAGCACCTGGCGCGCCTTGTCGGCCGACGGCTTGCCCGACCCGTCGCCGTACTTCGTCTTGAGCTGGTCGCCCGAGCCCTCCAACCCCTCGGGGATGAAGCTGAACAGGGGCGTGTAGGTGTCCTTGTAGACCTGCGTCGAGATCGCCTGCCGGTCGACGAGGTTCGCCATCGCCTGCCGGACCGCCTGCGCCTTCTTCGCGTCGGCGCCCGACGCCTTCGCGCCGAACGGCATCGTGTTGAAGTTGAACACGATGTAGCGCATCTCGCCGCCGGGGCCCTCGTGCACGGTCACCTTGCTGTCGTTGCGCAGCGACGCGATGTCGGTGGCCGACAGGCTGCGGTGGGCCAGGTCGATGTTGCCCTGCTGGATGTCGAGCTTCATGTTGTTCGCGTCGGCGTAGTACTTCACGTTCACCGGCGACTTCGCCGCGCCCAGCATGCCCTGGTAGCCGCCGTTCGGCGTGAGGCTCACGAGCTGGTTCAGGTTGTAGCTGGCGACGTCGTACTGGCCGGCGAACGGCTTGGCCTTGACGAGGCCGGCGTCCGGCATGACCTTGTCGGCGGGCAGCGACTCCTCGTCGACGATCGGGCCGGCCGGGCTGGAGAGGATCAGCGGCCAGGTCTGGTCGTTGGCACTCTTGAGGGTGAAGACGACGGTCGTCGGGTCGGGCGCGTCGGTCTTGGCCAGGTTGCCGAGCAGGGACGCCGGCCCGTTCGGGTCGTTGATCTTGAGCTGCCGGTCGAACGAGAACTTCACGTCGGAGCTCGTCAGATCGTGGCCGTTGGCGAACTTCAGCCCGGGCTTCAGCTTCACGGTGTAGGTGGTCGGGTTCGTGAACTCCGCGGACGTCGCGATGTCGGGCTGCGGGGTCTGGTCGGCCGCGCCGGGCGCGGTGTTCACCAGGAACGGGTACACCTGGTTCATCAGGAAGAACGACCCGTTGTCGTAGCTGCCCGCCGGGTCGAGGGACGTCACCTTGTCGGTCGTGCCGGCCGTCAGCGGCGCCCCCTGGGACGCCCCCGATCCGGCCGTGTTCGTGGTGGTGGTCTGGGCGCAGCCAGCCGTCAGTGCCACGGCTGCACCCAGGGCGATCAGGACTTTGGTCCGTGGGAAGGGCCTCATGGGTTCCTCTCTTGGTCAGGTGCCGACACCCGTCGTGGGGGCGCTGTCGTGGCGATGGGCACCGATCGTGCTCCGGCTCGTTGCCGGTGTGGTGAAAACTAATGGCCCTGTCAAGGTTGTGCCTTGATATTCACAGAACGAAACCGCCGGCGTCCGGGCCGACGATGGCCCGGACGCCGGCGGCGTCCGTCAGGAAAAAGGGGTGGGAACCGATCGACGGATCAGAACCCGAGCGTGCTCAGCGTGTGCTTCAGCGCGGCGGCCGACGCCTTGAGCTTCACCAACTCCGTGTTGTTCAGCGGGACCTCCAGCACGCGCTCGATGCCCTTGTTCGACACGATGGAGGGTGCGGACAGGGCGACCCCCGAGACGCCGTAGTAGTCGTCGAGGACGCTGGACAGGGGCAGGATGACATCCTGATAACGCAGGATCGCCTCGGTGAGCCGGGCCCCGGTGAGGCCGATGGCGTAGTTCGTGGCGCCCTTGCCCTCGATGATCGAGTAGGCGGCGTGCACCGCGTCGTAGGCCAGCTCGTCGAGGACGTCTTCGCTGAACACTCGCTGGCCCGCCGCGTCCTTCCAATCCAGGATCGGGACGTGCCCGATCTCGGCGTTCGACCAGGTCGGGAACTCGGAGTCGCCGTGCTCGCCCATGATCGTGGCGTGCACGTTGGCGAGGCCGACGCCGGCCTTCTGGGCGATCGCCCAGCGCAGCCGCGACGTGTCGAGCATGGTGCCGGTCGAGAAGACCTGGTTGGCGGGCAGGCCGCTCACCTTCTGGGCGACCACCGTGAGGACGTCACACGGGTTCGTGACGAGCACGTAGATCGCGTTCGGGGCCTGCTCGAGCAACTGCGGCATCAGGGACTTCATGATGTTCGCGTTGACGCCCGCCAACTCGAGGCGGGTCTGGCCGGGCTTCTGCCGGGCACCGGCGGTGATGATGACGATGGACGAATCCTTGACGACCTCGATGTCGGCGCCGCCGGTGACGTACGAGGTCGGCGTGAACTGGGTGCCGTGGGAGAGGTCAGCGACCTCGGCGTCGACCTTTTTCGCATTGATGTCGAACAGGGCGATCTCACGCGCGGAGCCTCGGATCAACGCCGCGTACGCGAGCGACGAACCGACGGAGCCGGCGCCGATGACGCTGAGCTTCAATGCATTCAGGTCTGGGAGTTGGGTGCTCATGCGGCCCAGCCTAGGGGCTGGACGCGGGTCGGTGCAGGGGGCCGGGAACAATCAGCGCGACCTTTCCGCGGCGCGCGTCGGCGACCCGTCGGCGACCCATCGGAGGCTGTTTCGGGCGCCTCGCCCGCGTCGCTGCCGGCTCGTCGCGCGGCGCGATGCGAAGCTGGGAGCATCATGAAGCGAACCTCCCTAGCTTGCGCCAGCGCCGTGTTGCTGCTGGTGGGCGGCTGCTCCAGCACGAGCACCGCCACCGCGCCTGCGTGGACGCCGACCGAGGCCCCCACGCCGACGATCACCCCGTCTTCCCCGGCCCCCTCCGTGAGCCCCACCGAGACGGCGTCCCCCACCGCGTCCCCGTCGTCGGCGTCCGCGAGCCCGGGTGCGGATTCTGCGTCCCCGTCGCCGTCCGGGTCGGCGTCCCACTCGCCAAGCGGTTCGGCGACGCCGGCGGCGTCCGCGGCGCCCCGCGCGGCCACGGACGCCGGGTCGGTCGGCACGATGCCGTCCGGCTTCCGGCTGCCCGGCGGCCTGCGGGCCGACAACACGCTGCAGAACCTCGACCCGTGCCTCACGGTGACGGGCAAGACGGACGCCCTCGCGCAGCGCTCGGCGTCCCGGTTCAGCAGGACCGCGAACGCCCGCGCGTTCACCGGCAACGGCGGCATCGTCTTCGCCAGCGAGGACGCAGCCCGCGCCTTCATGCGCGACGCGATCGCCAAGTCGGACGCCTGCCGCACGACCCGGACGCGGACGGGCGTGGGGCTGCTGGCGTCCCGCACGGCACCCACCAACGCGGCCTGGGACCGGTCGGTCTTCACCGCCAGCCAGGTGCCGAACGCGAGCGCCAACGGGCAGCCGTGGGGCCAGGGGACGCTCATCGTCCGCAAGGGCCAGTACGTCGCGGTCTACAACAAGGCGGGCATGACCGACCGCGCGCCGGCCGGCCCGTCGAAGGAGGCCGTCGCGCAGGTGACCGAGATCCTGAAGGGCCTCGCTAGCTGAGGCCGGCCGCCGTCGCGATGACGACGAGCTGCACGCGATCGCGCGCGCCCAGCTTCAGCATGATGTGGCTGACGTGGGTGCGCGCGGTCGCCTTCGTGATCCAGAGCCGCTCGGCGATCTCGGCGTTGTTGAGGCCCTGACCCACGAGGCGCAGCACCTCGCGCTCCCGGTCGGTGAGGTCGCCCAGCTTGGGGTGCGTCGCCGGCTGCTCGCGCGGACGCGTCGCGAACGCGGCGATCACCCGCCGGGTCACCGTCGGCGACAGCAGCGACTCGCCGGCGGCCGCTGCGCGGATCGCGCGGACGATGTCGTCGGGATCGGATTCCTTCACCAGGAACCCCGCCGCCCCGCCCTCGAGGGCGGCGAACACGTACTCGTCGAGCTCGAACGTGGTCAGCATCACCACGTGGACGCCCGCCAGCGCGTCGTCGGCGGTGATCGCGCGGAGGGCGCCGAGGCCGTCCAGTTCGGGCATGCGGATGTCGAGCAGCACGACGTCCGGTCGCTCGCGTCGCACGAGGGCGAGCGCCGCGGCGCCGTCGTCAGCCTCGCCGACCAGTTCGAGGTCGGGCTCGGTGCGGATGAGGGCGCGCAGCCCCATCCGCACGAGCGCCTGATCGTCGGCGACGACGACGCGGATGGTCACGAGGGGTCCTCCTGGGAGGTGTGGGGATCGGGAGCGCTGAGGGGCAGCCGCGCGCTGACGACCGTGCCCGCGGGCGTCGAGGAGACGTCCAGCATCCCCCCGACGGACGCCGCCCGCTCGCGCATGCCGCGGATGCCGCCCCCCTCCACCAGGGACGCCGGGCCCCCATCGTCGCGGACGTCCACCGTCAGGACGCCGCCGTCCGCCGCGACCGCGACGGCGACGGACGCCCCGGGCGCGTGCCGGACGGCGTTCGTCAGGGACTCCTGCACGATCCGGTAGGCCGCGGTCTGGACGCCGCGGGGCGCGACGGCCGCGGCGTCCGAGACCGCGAGGGTGACGGCGGGGCCGCCTGCGCGGGCGCGTCCGACGAGGGCGGGGAGCGCGTCCAGGGCCGGTGTGGGGGCGAGGAGGGCGGCGTCCGGGTCGGCGCCGAAGACGCCGAGCGCGGACCGGAGGTCGGCGAGCGACTCGCGCGCCGAGGCGCGGATCGCCTCCAGCGACGCGCGCGCCTGGGCCGGGTCGGCGTCCAGGACGCGCAGCGCGACGCCCGACTGCAGCGAGATGACGGATAGCGAGTGGCCGACGATGTCGTGGACGTCGCGGGCCATGCGCAGCCGTTCGTCGGTGGTGGCGCGGTGCAGTTCTTCGTCGCGCTCGCGACGTAGGCGCGCCCGGTGTGCGGAGCGCGCCGTCCAGATGGCGGCGGGCACGAGGATCCACAGGAGGGTGGAGCCGAGGCGTCCGAGTTCGAGCGCGTCGACAGGGTGCCCGGGCGCGAGGAAGCGCGCCCCGAGCATCGGGATCAGCAGCAGGAGCCACCGCCACGCGGACGTCCCGTACCGGCACGCGAGACCGATCACCGCGACCGCGGCCGCGACGGCCGCTCCCGGCACCGTGCCGCCCTGGGCGAGGTACGCGGCCAGGGCGACGGTGGCCGCCACGTAGCTCGCGCGCGGCCACCACTGGCGCAGCGCGACGGCGAGGGTCGCGGCCATCGCGGCGGCGAGCAGCCCGGGCGGGATCGGGGGGTACTGGCCCAGGCGTCCCATCATCGGGCCACGCATCGCGGGATCGTCGGGCCAGGGGATCGAGCCGATCCGGGCGCCCGCCAGCAGCGCGAACGCGACGACCAGCGTCGCGAGCGCGTAGCGCGCGGTGCTGGCTGCCCGGTTCATGGACCCAGCCTACGAAGAGGTGGGCCGCCGGGCATCGGGCGACCGGCGTACGTCAGCGTGCGTAGACGGGGCGCGCAGGTGTCGTCCGGGGGCCGATGGCCGCGACGTCGGCGCCGGGAACGCTGATGGTCATGGACAACGCACTGACCGTGATTCCGGCTCTGATCCCGCTGCACATGATGGGCGCGGGCGGCTGCTTCGGCGGCTTCCTGCTGCTCCCGATCCTGCTGATCCTCTTCGCGGTGCTCGTCGGGCGGGGACGCCTCGGGCGGCTCGTCTGGCGCGACGGCTCCGGACGCCGCGGCTACCGGGGGGCCTGGCGTCCCGGCCCCTGGACGCCCGACGGCTCGGCCGACGTGACGCAGGGCGGGCCGGCGGGCCCGCAGTCACCGGCGGACCGTGCCCGAGCGGACGCCCTCGCCACGCTGCGCGACCGGTTGGCGTCCGGCGACATCACCCCTGAGGAGTACCGCGAGCGGGCCGCCGCGCTCGACCCGCGCTGACACCCGCGCTGACCCTCGCGCCCGGCTCCACCTTCACCCCTCCACAACGTCAACCCTTGTCAACCCGGTATCGGTCCGGGTCAACCGAAAGGAAACCACCATGATCGGACTGCTCATCATCGGCGTCATCGCCTTCTTCCTGCTGCGCGACGGACGCGTAGGGCCGCTGTCGATCGACCGCTCCGGCGCCCCCGGACGCGGACCCGGCTGCTGGCGGCACCGCGACCCGGAAGCGCTGCTCGCCGAGCGGCTGGCGTCCGGGGACATCAGCGCCGACGAGTACCGCGAGCGCGTCGCCACCCTGCGCGAGGTGTGACGCGAGCGAGGCGTCCTGCCAGGCGAGCCAACCGACGGCCCCGGCGTCCCTGTGGCGCTGGGGCCCTACCCGTGCGCCGGGTCAGCCGTCGGACGGCGTCGGCGTCGGCGTCGGCGTCTGAGTCGGCTTGGGGCGGCGCCGCGTCCGAGGTTCGGGGTGGACGACCCGGTAGTGGGTCGTGAGGTAGCCGTGCTCGTTCCACGAGGTGCCGAGGTGGACGAACCGCAGGTCGTCGCGGACCGGCCCGAACAGCGCGATGCCGTCGCCGAGCACGACGGGGGCCCTGGTCAGGACGAGGTCGTCGATGAGTCCGCGGGCGAGCCAGTCGGAGACGACGCCGGCGCCGTCGACGTAGACGGCCTGGCTGTCGCGGTCGGTGAGCGTCCGGACGGCCTCGCTGGTGGAGCGGACGACCGTGATCCGGTCGTCGCCGTGGTTGAGGGTGTGGCTCAGCACGAGCACCTGATGGTCGGGGTAGGGCCACTCGTCGAATCGGCGGACGACCTCGTAGGTGCCGCGTCCCATGAGCACGTGGTCGACGCCGGCGAGGTGCTCGTCGTAGGAGGGGACGGCGTCGCTGGGTTGGGGCTCGACGTGGCCCGCGGAGGGCGGGGGGTCGGTCAACCAAGCGAGGTCGTGGTTGCGGCGGGCGACGTAGCCGTCGAGGCTCGTGGCGAGGAACGCCCTGCCCTCCCACGTGCGGGGGTGGTGGATGCTCATGACGTCCTGACGTTCGGGGGAACCGAGGTCCTGAGAACCGAGGTGCTGGGAACCGTGATTCTAGGGAACCGTGAGGCCCATGCTAGGCATCCGATGGCCCGCTCACCGGAACGTGATCAGGCAGATCGCGGCGAAATGGCAGCTCGCGGCGAGGATCGTGCACGCGTGGAAGATCTCGTGGAAGCCGAACCAGGTGGGCCACGGGTCCGGACGCCGCCGCGCGTACACCAGCGCGCCCGCCGAGTAGATGAGCCCGCCGGCCAGGATCAAGCCGAGCACCAGCGGCCCGCCGCTCTCGTAGAACGGCCGGAGCCACCCGACCGCCGCCCAGCCGAGGCCCACGTAGAGCAGCGTGTAGAGCCAGCGCGGCGCCGACAGCCAGCAGACCCGGAACGCGACCCCCGCGATCGCCACCGACCAGACGACGGTCAGCAGGACGGCCCGGGTGCGCCCGGTGAGCAGCATCAGGGCTAGTGGGGTGTAGGTTCCGGCGATGAACAGGAAGATGTTCGCGTGGTCCATCCGGCGCAGCACCGCCTCGCCCCGGGGGCCCCAGTGGCCGCGGTGGTAGGTGGCGCTCGTCCCGAAGAGCAGCAGCGAGCAGGCGAGGTAGATCGCCCCGCCCACCTTTCCGGACGCCGTCGGCGCGAACACGATCAGCAGGATCCCCCCGACCAGGGCCAGGGGAGTCATGGCCAGATGTAACCAGCCGCGCAGCTTCGGCTTGACCGCCGAGAGCGGGCTGGTGAGGTCCTGGTGGAGAGGCATGGCGTCCTAACTACGGTTGCGTAAGCTACGGTAGCGTAGGTTTGACGTGAGGGACGCGCAGGTCGCCCTGTGGGCCTGCGTGCGTCCGTCCGGACCCCGCGGCGCCGGGCCGCGCGTCCACCTCGGCCCGCCCGGGCCCCGCGCGCGAACCAGTGCTCTCTGGTTGTCGAGAGATCCAGTGGGAACGGCGTTATGACCGATCCCGTGCGCACCCGTTCGCGTGCGACAGCCCACACTCGCCGTGACGGAGCCGCGGCGGCCCCCTGTCGATGGTCGTCGCCCCCACGGGCGCGCGTGGGCGGGCTTCGGTCCGGCGACCCCGGCCCGCACCGCCGCAGGCGTTGTCGCCCAGGGCGGCCCGGGCGACAGGCGTCCCCGCTGATCACCTGTGTGACGAAATCCCCCTCCCAGGGTGGACAACGTCGCATAGAAACGTCAGACGCGGGCGAACACGATCTCCTGGACCGCGGCGACGAGGTCGGCGTCCGCCCCGGAGACCTCCACGGCCCGGGCGCGCGCGGCGGGGTCGTCGTGCCCCCGGACGGCGTCGTACACCCGCTCCTTCGTCACGAGCTCCACCTGCGCCGCCTCCAGCAGGCGGTACACCCGCCCGACCACGTCGTTCTCGGCGAGCCGCAGCCCGGCGCCGAGCACCACCTCCGCCCCGGCGTCCGCGCTCACCTCGCCGAGGTCGACGACGAGGCGACCGTCGGCGTCCCATCGGCCCTGCGGCGCGTCGAACCGCTCGAGCCCGACGAACACCACGCTGATCCGCCGCCCGGCGGGCACCAGCTCGGACGCCCCCTGCGCCGGCCCCACCGTGAATCGCCCGGACGCCCACTCGAACGCCAGCGGCGTCCGGACGCTGCGCGGCCCGGCCGCCCCGTCGTCCTCGTACAGCACGAACCGCCCGTCGGCCCCGGCGAACACCCGGACCTCCAGGGTCTGCGGGTTCACGTCCGCCCGCAGGTCGTCGGGGCCCGTCAGCGGGACGATCGCGCCGGCCTGGGCGAGCACCGGGTACTCCGCCAGCCCGCGGTGGAAGTCGACGATGCGGTCGCCGTCGTAGGCGAGCCCGGTGAAGAAGTCGATCCAGACCCCCGGCGGCAGCCACCCCCGTGCGGACGCCAGCCGCGTGCTCGCCACCCGCGGCGACGTGATGGGCGCGACCACGAGCTCCGACCCGAACGAGAACTCGTTCAGCAGCCGCACGGTGTCGACGTCGACCTTGCGGTAGTAGATCGGCGTCACCAGCGGGACGCCCTCCCGGTGCGCCCGCTCGTTCATCGTGTACAAGTACGGGACCAGCCGGTGCCGCAGCCGCAGGAACTCCTCCTGGACGCCCGCCGAGATCGCGTCGTAGCGCCACGGCTCCTTGCCGCCGAACTCACTGTTGGACGAGTGCAGCCGGTTGACCGGCGAGAACGCGCCGAGCTGCAGCCAGCGCGCCTCCAGCTCGTCGTCGCGCCGGCCCATCATGTGGCCGCCGATGTCGTGGCTCCACCAGCCGTAGCCGATGTTGGACGCCGTGGCCGTGAACCGCGGCTGGAACTCCAGCGATGCCCACGACACGACCGTGTCGCCCGAGAACCCCACGGGATACCGGTGCGAGCCCGGCCCCGCGTACCTGCTGAACGTGAGTGGACGCTCGCCGCGGCGGGCGGCGTCCAAGAAATGGAAGTGGTTCAACATCCACAGCGGGTCGAGCCCGCGGATCGACGTCACGCCGCCCTGCTGCCAGTCGATCCACCAGAAGTCGACGCCGTCGTCTTCGAGCGGGTGGTGTACGAGGTCGAAGTAGGCGGTCAGGAACCCCGGGTCCGCGATGTCGAACGGGACGGGCAGGTCGCTGGCCGGGTCGATACCGAGCGCCTTCGCGACGGCCGGATACGCCTCCTCGAACGGCCGGACGCCGTCGGCCGGGTGCACGTTGAGCGTCACCTTCATGCCCCGCCGGTGCAGCGCGGCCAGGAACGCGGGCGGGTCGGGGAACAGCCGCCGGTTCCAGGTGTAGCCGGTCCACCCCGACCCGTACCGCTCCGGGACGTCGTCGACGAGATGCCAGTCCATGTCGATGACCGCGACGCTGAACGGGACACTCCGCTCGGCGAAGCGATCCATCAGCATCAGGTACTCGTCGGCCGAGTAGCGGTGGTAGCGGCTCCACCAGTTGCCGAGCGCGTAGCGGGGCAGCAGCGGCTGCGGCCCCGAGATCCGGTAGAAGTCGGCGAGGCAGCCGGCGAAGTCGGCGCCGTACCCGAAGTAGTACAGGTCGATCGCGCCCGGTTCGCGCTCGGCGACCCAGCCGTCGTCGGTGAGCGCGATGGACGCCGAATCGTCCAGCACCGCGTAGCCGCGCATGCTCATCAGCCCGTCTTCCAGCGGGACGGCCCCGTCGGCCTCATCGAGCGTGCGGGCCGTGCCGCCCATGTTCACCGGGAACCCGTAGTGCGAGCGGGGAGCCGGCTCGCCGTAGCGCCAGATGCCGCCGTAGTTGATGACGCTGCCGCGCGGCGCGATCGACAGCCCGTTCGTCGCGAACGGACCCCGGTCGTAGCGCAGGTGAGCGTGGTCGGTGACGATCTCCAGCAGCCGCTCGCCCTCCAGGACCTCGAACGACGGCACCGGGAGCCGGCGGTTCACGACGGTCTGGGTCGCCCGGTCCTCGAAGTGCCCGCTCGGCGAGTACTCCAGCCTGAAGAGGCGCGATGTCAGGACCGTGATGCGGTAGTGCTCGCCCGCGACGATCGCCGCGGGGTCGGCCTGTGGGGTCGTCGGGGGGCGGAACCGGGCGGGAAGTTCAGGCATGTGCCCGAGTCTAGGGTCGCGCTCCGACACGTCTGGACGCCCCCGGGCGGGTCGGCGTGGGCCCCGGAGTAGGGTCGCCGACGCACCCCGTTCGTGAGGAGATCCCGCATGGCTCGCCCGTCCGCCCGCGTCCCCCGCTCGCTCGCCGTCGGCGCCGCCTGGGCGGCCGGGGGCCTCGGCGCGATCGTGGGCGCCGGTGCCGCGGGCGTGGCGTACGCGATCTCGGGGGCGTGGCGTCCGCAGTTCGACTACGGGTTCTCGCCGTTCGAGCTCGGCGTCCCGTGGGAGGACGTCGCCTTCGCCGCCCCCGACGGCGCCCGGCTCGCGGGCTGGTGGCTCGACCGTCCGGGCAGCGACCGCGTCGTGATCATCTGCCACGGCCACCGCGGCGGGAAGCAGGACATGCTGGGCCTCGGATCGGGGCTGTGGCGGGCCGGCAACACCGTGTTCCTGTTCGACTTCCGCGGCAGCGGCCAGTCGGGCGACGGCGTCCAGTCGCTCGCGCACCACGAGCAAGGGGATCTGGAGGCCGCGATCGCGCTCGCGCGCCGCCGGCGTCCGGACGCCCGCCTCGCCGTCATCGGCTTCTCGATGGGTGGGGCCGTGACGATCCCCGTCGCCGCCCGGACGCCCGCCGTCGAGGCCGTCGTGCTCGACTCGCCGTTCGCCGACATGCGCGACGTCGTGGCGACCGCGCTGCGCCGCCACCACGTGCCGCCGTGGCCGGTGCTCGCGGCGTCCGATCGCGTGACGGGTCTGCTGTACGGCTACCGCTACCGCGACGTGCGCCCGGTCGAGGCGATCGCGCGGATTTCCCCGCGCCCGCTGCTGCTCATTCACGGCGCGGACGACCGCATCATTCCGGTCGCCCACGCGCGGGCCCTCTTCGAGGCGGCCGGGCAGCCGAAGCGGCTCGTGATCGTGCCCGGCGTCGACCATTGCGGCGCCTATTTCGTCGACCGTCCGGGCTATATCGAGCGTGTCGCCGAATTCCTGGCCGAGGCCCTTCCCGGAAAGAACTGACGCGGGGGTCGCGTGCCCTTTCCCGCGCGGGCGACACCGCGTCCGCCCTTCTCATCCCTCGGACGCCGTCGAGACCCGATTTGTCTCACCATGCGAATATCCGACGCTTTCCGGCGGTGTCCGCGAATGCGCGCCAGGCGCATTGCCTAGATTTCCTCGCGCAGGGGTCGCTCCCGGCCCCCCTCCGGTCTTTCGAGCGAAAGCGAATGCTCCTGCCGGAACAGAAAGAGAGAATGGCATGTCGCCATCGACGACGACAGCCGGCCGCCGCCTCATCCTCATCGTGTGGATGCTGACCGCGGCCGTCTTCGCGGGGATGAACCCCGCGGTCGCGGAGGGAGCCCCCACCTCCACCCAGCCCACGCTGACCTCGACAGCCTCCGCCGCCTCCGCGGCGCCCGCCCCCTCCTCGGCCCTCACGCCCGACTCGGCCCAGGGCCGGGCGGGCACGTCGGGCGCGGTGGTGATCGGCGTCACGCACGGCGCGGGCATCATGACCAAGAACGGCACCTGGTTCGGCCAGTGGCTCAACAAGGGCCGGGCGGGCTACTGCATCGACCCGAACATGAACGTCGCGAGCATGCCCTGGTGGACTTCGCCGGCCGTCGCCGGGTTCACGTCCGCCCAGGTCGCGCGCCTGTCGTACATCGTCACGACGTACGGAAACACGAAGGACAACGCCCGCGCGGCGTCCGTCCGGCTGGCGGCGCTGCTCATCGTGGCGCCGAACAGCACGGCCGTGAAGCGCGGCCTCGACGCCAAGAGCGGGCTGCCGGCCGCGGTGGTCGCGTCCGCCCGGGCGATGGTCGCGGCGTCCACGAAGCTGGCCGGGCCCTACAAGGTGACGGTCACCGTCACGAAGGCCGCGCTCCCCGGCGGGACGGGCACGGCGAGCGTCGTGGTGCGGTCGGCGTCCGGGACGCCGGTGCCGGCCACCCTGCAACTCTCCGCGACGAACGCGCGGCTCGCGGCGTCCAGCGTCTCGACCGGCGCGGGCGGCCAGGCCGCGACCGTCACGTTCACCCGTTCGGACGCCCCCGCGCCCGTCACGCTGCGCGCCAGCGCGCAGCTGGCGGCGGCGTCCGTGCTGATCACGCGGCCCCCGGCCGGGTTCCAGCGCCTGGTGCGCTGGGCGCCCAAGACCGCCGTCGTGGGCGGGGCCACGTACCAGCAGACGTTCGGGGCGCCGACGATCACGTACTCCTGCGTGCAGGACTGCACTGGGACGCCGCCCGTGACCGTCCGCGCGTGCAACGCGGCGTCCGGGCCGGTCACCTACGTCGTGCGCGACAACGGCCGGGACGCCGCCCGCTTCACCGTCGCCGCCGGCCAGTGCGGGACGACCAGCGTCGCCGTCGCCGACGGGCACACCGTCACGTCGGCCTGGCAGCTCGGGGCGAACGCCCCGACCGCCTTCGACGGACGCCTGCTCGTCGACTGCCCGCCGGCCCCGCTGATCAGGGCGAACGTCGACTTCAGTTGCACCGCCGGGAACGTCCGGCTCTCGCTGCCGACGAACACGACCGAGCGCGTCCAGCGGCTCACGGTCGACGGGCAGGTGCGGCAGACGGTGCAGCCGGGTCAGGAACTGCCGCCGTACGTCCTGTCCGTGCCGTGTGGGCGGAACACGACGGTGGCGTTCCAGTCGTCGATCCAGCGCGCCAACGGCACCTGGAACGCGGGCCTGGTCGGCAAGATCGTCGTTCCCTGACGGCCGGTCGGTCCCTCATCTGACGGACGCCGCGGGCGCCGGGCCGCAGGGCCCGGCGCCCGCGCGCGTCGGCGTCCGGGGTTCGCGACGCCCGCCCGTCTCGCTGTCCGAAATCTCGCCCAGCGAATTCCGCTGCCCGGGGCCGGTGGGGGAGGGTTGCCCGGCGACCACCGAATCCTCTTCATCCGCGCCGGCGATGAGCCGGGAGGACCGCAACGCGCGCGTCGCGGTCACCGTCTTCCCGATCCTCGTGCTGGCCGCCGCGCTGTTCGGCTTCTTCTTCGCGCCGACCGCCCGCGTGCTGACGCCGCACGTCAACACGCTGCTGATCGTCATCATGTTCGGGATGGGCCTGACGCTGACCCTGCCCGACTTCAAGCTCGTGCTGACCAGGCCGCTGCCGATCCTCATCGGGGTGATCGCCCAGTACGCGATCATGCCGCTCGCGGGCTGGGCCGTGGCCCGCGTCCTGGGGCTGCCGCCCGACCTGGCGGCCGGGCTCATCCTCGGCGGGTGCGCGCCGGGCGGCACGGCGTCCAACGTGGTCAGCTACCTCGCGAAGGCGGACACGGCCCTGTCGGTGACGATGACGTCCATCTCGACGCTGATCGCGCCGATCATGACGCCCCTGCTCACGCTGTGGCTGGCCGGCGCCTACATGCCCGTGGACGGGCTCGGGATGGCGATGAGCATCGTGCAGATCGTGCTCGTCCCGGTGTTGGGCGGGCTGCTGCTGCGCCTGCTGCTGCCGCGGCTGACTGAGCCGCTGCTGCCCGCGATGCCGTGGGTGTCGGTCATCGCGATCTCGGGCGTCGTGGCGGCCGTGGTGTCGGGGTCGGCGTCCCGGGTGCTGCTCGCGGGCCCGATCGTCTTCCTGGCGGTCGTGCTGCACAACGGCATCGGCTACCTGCTGGGCTACTGGTCCGGACGCCTGACCGGCCAGACCGTCCGGGCCAGCCGGACGATCGCGATCGAGGTCGGCATGCAGAACTCCGGGCTGGCCGCGGGGCTGGCGTCCCTGTACTTCAACCCGACCGCCGCGCTGCCCGGGGCCGTGTTCTCGATCTGGCACAACCTGTCGGGCGCGCTGCTGGCGATGTTCTTCCGGAGGTCCGGCGAGCTCCACCGGTGACCGCCGTGGCGGCGGAGTTGCCAGATTGCACCGTTCGCCTGCGGAATACTGGTCGCCCGGACTATCGTTGAACCATCAACGATAGTCACGAGCACGGAGGAAGAGCATGAAGATCGGGATCATCGCCGGGTCGGTCCGCGAGGGCCGCGTCGCCGACAAGGTGGCGACCTGGGTCGCGGACCTGGCCGCCGAGAAGAACCCCGAGGCGACGTTCGAGGTCGTCGACCTGAAGGAGTTCGACGTCCCGCTGCTGACGTCGGCCACCGTCCCCGGCGCTGCGCAGGGCAAGTACGACGACCCGAAGGTGCAGGCCTGGGGCGACAAGATCGCCGAGTTCGACGGCTACATCTTCGTGACGCCCGAGTACAACCACTCGGTTCCGGGCGCGTTCAAGAACGCGTTCGACAGCCTGGGCGTCGAGTGGACCGGGAAGCCGGTCGCGTTCGTCTCCTACGGCGCCGACAACGGCGTCCGGGCGGTCGAGCACTGGCGGACGATCGTCGCGAACTTCCAGATGTTCGGCGTCCGGCAGCAGGTGTCCTTCAACCGCTTCATGGAGTTCCCCGAGGGCGGCTTCGCGCCGCTCGAGCGGCGTCCGGACGAGCTGGGCGTCCTGCTCGACCAGCTGCTGACCGCCGTCTGGCGGTCGCAGCAGGCCTGAGCGCAGGTCAGCGCCGAGCGGCGCGGACGCCGATGTCGGGCTGGTCGGTGAAGAAGTCGTCCATCGGGCCGGAGGAGAAGCGCCTCATCGAGCATCACCGGTCGCTCGGCCAGCGCTGAGCCGGCCGGACAGGGTCATCGCGGACCCTTCCCCGGGGGAAAGACGAGGGGACGCCGCTGTGCGGCGTCCCCTCGGCCCGTCCGGCGCCGGGCGCGTCAGAGCCCCCGGCACTGATCCTGCTTGTCGCCGGCGACCGTGTTCGCCTCGCCGGTCGGGGCGGGCTGGTTGCCCGTGCACTGCAGGTTGCCGCCGATCGTGTTGTCGGCGAAGCGCTGGGCGTCGCGGTTGTTCGTCGACTGGAGGTCGCCGTCGATGCGGACGCCCTCGATGTCGGCGGAGCCGCCCCGGTCGAGCTGGATGTTCCCGTCGACCTGGCCGCCGGTCATGGTGACGTCCTCGTGGCGCTCGCCCACGATGTTGCCGTTGACCGTCACGTCGTTGGCGGTCAACGCCGCCCCCTCGCGGACGGTGATGTTGCCGGAGACCGTCACGCGCGACAGCCCGCACGTCTCCCCGCGCCGCACCTCGAGGTCGCCGTCGACCCGGTTCTCCTGGACCTGCGCCTCGCACCCGGTCGCGGCGGGCTGGGCGTCGGAGGGCTGGGCGTCGGAGGGCTGGGCGGTGGTGGGGGCGGCGGTCGTCGTCGCGGCGGGCGGTGATGTGGTGGCCGGCGGCTGCGTGGCCGGCGCGCCGGGGGCGCACCCGGCGAGCAGTGCGAGCAGGGCGGCGGCGGGCAGGATCGTCGTTGAGTAGCGCACGTCGTAGCTCCAGGTCGTGAGGATTCGCTTCACATCGTGGGGTTCGTTCGACCCTACCGGCGCACGCTCGCGGACGCCTCCCCCCGGGGTGGGTGTGGCGCCCCCGCCGGCACGCCACCGGGAGGCCGCCGGCCGCTCAGGCGACCGGCGTGCTGGTGATGACCTTCATGTAGGCGTCCCGCTCGTACGCGCCGGGGTCGCCGACGGAGGCGAAGTTCATCGAGCCCCGCAGCTGCTCCACCGAGTCGTACCCGCGCTCGGCGAGCCACGACCGCAGCCCGTCGAGCATGCCGGTCACCGCCTCGGGGCCGCCCTGCAGCACGGCCGACGTCGTGCAGACCACGTTCGCGCCCACGAGCAGCAGCTTCAGGGCGTCCTCCCACGTGTGCACCCCGGACGACGCGGCCAGGTCGAGCCCCTTCTGCTGCGCGCTGACGATGCCGATCCAGCGCATGGGCAGCCGGATCCGGTCGGACGACGACAGCGTCACCCGCGGCACCATCGTCAGCTCGTCGAGGTCGATGTCGGTGCCGTACACGTTGCTGAACAGCACGAGCGCGTCGGCGCCGGCGTCCCGGGCGCGGCTGGCGAAGTTCGACACCGACGTGAAGTGGCTCGACATCTTCACCGCCAACGGCACGCTCAACGCGGACTTCACCCCGGCGATCACGCGGAGGTAGCGGTCCTCGATGTCGGCGGGCAGTGCCTGGGGGTCGGCGTTCACCGAGTGCAGGTTCAGCTCGACGGCGTCGGCGCCGGCGTCCTGCAGCAGCGTCGCGTACCGCTGCCACCCGCCCTCGGTGGAGCCGTTCACGCTGCCGATCACCGGGATCGTCAGCGCCTGCTTCGCCGCCTTCACGAGGTTCACGTGCCGGTTGGGACCGACGTCGTCCAGGTCGGCGGGCGGCAGCGGGGCCGAGTCGAACTCGGCGAAGCCGTCGCCGATCTCGGCCATGTCGAAGGCCTGCATCTCCTCCGCCTCGGCCTCCTCCTGGAACAGGCTCGGCAGGACGACGGCCGCCGCGCCGGCGTCCTGCAGCGCCAGCATGTCCTCGGGGGTCCGCGTCAGCGGGCCCGCCGAGGCGATCACCGGCCCGGCCAGCGACAGCCCGAGGTAGGTGGTGGACAGATCCGGACGCTCGCTCATCGCCTCACTTCTCCGTTCCCTGGACGCCGCCGGCGCCGGTCGCGCCGTCGGCGGGCGCCGGGCGCTCGGCCGTGACCGCGCGCTCGACGGACGACATCTGATCGTAGTAACGCCAGCGCTCCGAGACGTCGTCGCCGGCGAGGTCCCACAGCGTGCCGGCCCGCTCGGGGTCGGACCGCCGCAGCATCGCGAACCGCGGCTCGCTGGCGAGGAAGCGTTCGATCGACCCGTCGGGGGCCTTCGAGTCGAGCGTCAGCGGGGTCGTCGATTCGCTCTCGCTCGGGCGGAAGCGGTACAGCGGCCAGTACCCGGACGCCACCGCGTCCCCCTGATGGCTCATCGACGTCGTCATGTCGATGCCGTGGCTGATGCACGTGCTGTAGGCGATCACGACGCTCGGGCCGTCCCACGCCTCGGCCTCCAGCAGAGCGCGGACGGCCTGCTGCTGGTTCGCGCCCATCGCGATCTGCGCGACGTAGACGTTGCCGTAGGTCTGCGCGATGAGCCCCAGGTCCTTCTTGGCGGTCTTCTTGCCGCCCGTCGCGAACTTCGCGACGGCCCCGCGCGGCGTCGCCTTGGACGACTGCCCGCCCGTGTTGCTGTACACCTCCGTGTCGAGCACCAGGATGTTCACGTTCGCCCCCGACGCCAGCACGTGGTCGAGGCCGCCGTACCCGATGTCGTAGGCCCAGCCGTCGCCGCCGATGATCCAGACCGACTTCGTGACCAGCTCGTCGGCGACCGACTCGAGCAGCCGCGCGTCCGGCGCGTCGAGGCCCGCGAGGGCCTCCTTCAGGGACGCCACCCGCGCGCGCTGGGCGGCGATGCCCTCCTCGGTGGACTGGTCGGCGTCCAGGAGGCCGGCGACCAGACCGGCGTCGAGGGAGGCGTCCGGCTGGGACGCCAGCGCTGAGAGCAGGCGGCGCGCCTCGGCGTTCTGCTGCTCCCAGGCCAGCCGCATGCCGAGGCCGAACTCGGCGTTGTCCTCGAACAGCGAGTTGCTCCAGGCCGGGCCGCGCCCGTCGGGGTTCGTCGCGTAGGGCGTCGTCGGCAGGTTGCCGGAGTAGATCGACGAGCAGCCGGTCGCGTTCGCGACGACCATCCGGTCGCCGAAGAGTTGCGTGATCGCCCGGATGTACGGCGTCTCGCCGCAGCCGGAGCACGCCCCCGAGAACTCGAACAGCGGCTGGAGTTGCGCGGCGCCCTTCACCTGATCGTGCCGGACGGCCGTCCGGTCGATCTCGGGGATGCCGAGGAAGAAGTCGAAGTTGGCCCGCTCGGCGTCCAGGTGCTCCAGGCGGTTCTCCATGTTGATCGACTTGTGCTTCACCTCGGTCTTCGAGTGCGCCGGGCAGATGTCGACGCACACCCCGCAGCCGGTGCAGTCGTCGGGGGCGACCTGCACGATGAGCTGGTGGTTGGGGAGGTTCCGCGCCTTGTACTGCTTGTGGGAGAGGGTTTCGGGCGCGCCCTCGAGGTCGGAGTCGGGCATGATCTTCACCCGGATCGCCGCGTGCGGGCACACCATCGCGCACTTGCCGCAGTCGATGCAGAGGGACGCGTCCCAGATCGGGATCTCCTCCGCGATGCCACGCTTTTCGTACTTGCCCGTGCCGGTCGGCCAGACACCCCCGGTGGGCATCGCGCTCACGGGGATCGCGTCGCCCTCGCCGTGCAGCATCTTCTGGGTGACGAGTTTCACGAAGTCGGGGGCCTCGTCGGGCACGGCGGGCATCCGATGCCGGACGCCGGCCGCGGCATCCGGGACCTCCAGCCGGTGCAGCGCTGCGATCGCGCCGTCGATGGCCGCCCAGTTGCGCTCGACGATCACGCGCCCCTTGCGTCCGTAGGTCTCCTCGACCGACTTCTTGATCTTCGCGAGGGCCTCCTCCTGCGGGACGACCCCCGACAGGTAGAAGAAGCACGGCTGCATGACCGTGTTGATCCGCTTGCCCATGCCGGCCGCCTTCGCGACGTCGAGGGCGTTGATGACGTAGGGCTGGAGCCTCTTGTCGATGATGATCTGCTGCACCTCGACGGGGAGGTGCGCCCACGTCTCCTCGGCCGGGTAGGGGCTGTTGATGAGCACCGTCGCGCCCGGCTTCGCGATGTCGAGCGTCGGCATCTGCGCCAGCAGGTTGAACTGATGGACGGCCACGAAGTCGGCCTCCTCGATGAGGTAGGCCGAGTGGATCGGCCGGTCGCCGAACCGCAGGTGGCTGATCGTGCTCGACCCAGACTTGCGCGAGTCGTACACGAAGTAGCCCTGCGCGTAGCGGCCCTCGTCGCTGCCGATGATCTTCACCGAGTTCTTGGACGCCCCGACCGTCCCGTCGGAGCCGAGCCCGTAGAAGACGGCCGTGAGGGCGTCCGACTCGGGCCGGAACGACGCGTCGACCGGCAGCGACAGGCCCGTCACGTCGTCCGTGATGCCGACCGTGAAGCGCGGGCGCGGGGACTCGGTCGCCAGCTCGGTGTAGACGGCGGCGGCCATCGCGGGCGTGTAGTCCTTGCTGCCGAGCCCGAACCGCCCGCCGATGACGAGCGGCAGGCCGCCGTCGAAATGGCCGGCGTTCTCGGCGAGCGCCACGAGCACGTCGCTGTGCAGCGGCTCCGCGGACGCCCCCGGCTCCTTCGTGCGGTCCAAGACGGCGATCCGGCGCACGGACGCCGGCAGCGCGGCGACCAGGTCGGCGACCGGGAACGGCCGGTACAGGCGCAGCGTCACCGCCCCGACCTTCTCGCCCCGGCGGTTCAGCTCGTCGACGGCCTCCACGGTCGTCCCCCAACCGGAGCCGAGCACGACGACGACGCGGTCGGCGTCCGGGGCGCCGTGGTACTCGACGAGCGAGTACCGGCGTCCGGTGCGCTCGGCGAGCTCGTCGAAGCACTCCGCGACGACGCCGGGCACGGCGTCGTAGAACGCGTTGACCGCCTCGCGGCCCTGGAAGTAGGTGTCGGGGTTGTGCGCGGTGCCGCGGACGTCCGGCCGGTCGGGCGTGAGCCCGCGCGCGCGGTAGTCGAGGACGTCTTCGTCGCGCACGAGCGCGCGCAGATCCTCGGGGGAGAGCAGGTTGATCTTGCTCTCCTCGTGGCTGGTCCGGAAGCCGTCGAAGAAGTGGAGGAACGGGACGCGCGTCCGCAGCGTCGCCGCGTGCGAGACGAGCGCGAAGTCGTGGGCCTCCTGCACGGTCGTCGAGTCGAGCATCGCGAAGCCGGTGCCGCGGCAGAGCATGACGTCGGAGTGGTCGCCGAAGATGCTCAATGCGTGCGTCGCGACCGCGCGCGCCGCGACGTGAATCACGGTCGGCGTCAGTTCGCCCGCGATCTTGAACATGTTCGGGATCATCAGCAGCAGCCCCTGGGACGCCGTGAACGTCGTCCCCAGCGCGCCCTTCGTGACCGCGCCGTGCAACGCGCCCGCGGCCCCGCCCTCGGACTGCATCTCGACCACCGTCGGCACCGAGCCCCAGATGTTCGGACGCCCGGCGGAGCTCCACGTGTCCGCCGCCTCGGCCATCGCCGAGCTGGGCGTGATCGGGTAGATCGCGATCACCTCGCTGAGCGCGTGCGCGACGCGCGCGGCGGCCTCGTTTCCGTCCATCGTGGCCGACCGCTGCGTCGGGTGGGAGGGGTGCGTCTGATCCGGCTCCATGGGTGCCTCTTCTCGCTGCTGTGGTTCCGCTCGGGCGTCGGTGCGGGTGCGTCCGTCGTGGGCGTCCGTGGAGGGCGGTCGGCGGCGACGGCCGCGGACACCGGTCGCTGCCGAGTTCGCCTCACTGTAAGCGCGGACGCCGCCCGCCGCGGCCGGCGTCCATCGTGCGGTGGCGGGCGAGGTCAGTGGCGGGGAGACGGTGGTCTCACCCGGCGACCGCGCCGGGTGCGCCGGGTGGCGGCAGGCGTCCCGGCGCACCTGGCTTCCGCATCGATGTCGCCCGCGGATCGGGTACAGAAAAGCGCGAAATGTCACGCCCGCACAATGCGACAAACCGCGATACAAAGGTTCGGTGACATATCGTCCGGCCCGCCGGAATCGCGCGAAAAGGCGTGCCTGCCGCAGGCGAGAAGTCCGGGCGGAAATCGGCGCAAAGCGGATGGCTGCGGCGTCGGGACCCCGGAATAGCTCCCACGAGCTCAACTTCTGACAAGGAAAGATGCATTTCTACACCCTTGACGGTGTAGCTAAGGTGGTGCGGTCCGATCACTAGGAGGTAACGGATGACCCCGAACGGGACTTCCATCAGGGACGTACGCGAGCGCAGCGCGGCACGCGCGAGAAAGAATGCGCTCCGTGCTTCCGCTCGCCAGCCCGGACGTGGATTGCTGCAATCCAGCGGCGCGTCCGGGGTGGCCCGGCTCACCGGCCAGGGGCGGGTGCTGGACTCCAGCCACCCCGCCCTCGAGCCCGCCCCCGAGGCCCTCGAGAACGAACCGCCAGGCAGCCTCGACAAGGTCGTCTTCGGCGTGACGGCCGCGGTGTCGATCGCGTTCGTCCTCTGGGGCGCCCTCGACCGCGCGTCGCTGATGAACGCCTCGAACGCCGGCCTGAAGTGGGTGATCACGAACACCGGGTGGCTGTTCACGACGGCCGCGACCGGCTTCGTCTTCTTCGTGCTGTGGCTGGCGTTCAGCAAGTATGGGGCCATCCCCCTCGGGCGCGACGGCGAGGAGACGGAGTTCAACACCACCTCCTGGATCGCGATGATGTTCAGCGCCGGCATGGGCATCGGCCTGGTCTTCTACGGCGCGGCCGAGCCGATCGCGCACTTTCTCACGCCGCCGCCGGGCACGGGCGCCCCGGGCAACGAGAACGCGATCCAGACGGCGATGGCGACGACCCTCTTCCACTGGGGGCTGCACCCCTGGGCGATCTACGCCGTGGCCGGCATCGCGATCGCGTACGGCGTCTTCCGGCGCGGCCGTGCCCTGACGATCAGCGCGGTGTTCGAGCCGCTGCTCGGCAAACGCCACGCGCACGGCCCGGCCGGCAAGGTCATCGACATGTTCGCGATCTTCGCGACGCTGTTCGGCTCGGCGACGTCGCTCGGCCTCGGCGCGTTGCAGATCGCCCACGGCGCGACGATCGTGGGCTGGATCGGGGATGTGGGCAACACGTTCCTCGTGCTGCTGATCACCGGGCTGACGATCTGCTTCGTCCTGTCGGCCGTGTCGGGCGTGGCCCGCGGTATCCAGTACCTGTCGAACATCAACATGGTGCTCGCGGTGCTGCTGGCGGCGTTCGTGTTCGTCGCCGGACCGACCGTCCTGATCCTGAACCTCATGCCCACGACGCTGGGCACCTACCTGCAGAACCTGATGCAGATGTCGGCGCGGACGGCGGTGACCGGGCAGGACTCGGTCGATTGGCTCTCGAGCTGGACGATCTTCTACTGGGCCTGGTGGGTCAGCTGGACGCCGTTCGTCGGCATGTTCATCGCCCGCATCTCCCGCGGCCGGACGATCCGGCAGTTCGTCGGCGGCGTCCTGCTGCTGCCGAGCCTGGTCAGCCTCGTGTGGTTCTGCGTGTTCGGCGGGGCCGCGATCGACGCGGAGCGGTCCGGGGCGAACCTGGGTGCGGTCGAGTCGTCGGAGGGCATGCTGTTCGGCCTGCTCGAGACCATGCCGATCCCGGCGGTCACGTCGGTGCTCGTCATGATCCTGGTCGGCATCTTCTTCGTCTCCGGCGCCGACGCGGCGTCCATCGTGATGGGCACCCTCAGCGAGAACGGCACGATCGAGCCGCGGCGTCCGGTCGTCATCTTCTGGGGCGTCGCGACCGGGGCGGCCGCGGCGATCATGCTGGTCGCGGGCGGCTCGGACGCCCTGAGCGGGCTGCAGACCGTCACGATCATCGCCGCGCTGCCGTTCGTGCTGATCATGATCGGGATGTGCGTCGCGCTGGTGCGCGACCTCAGCCAGGACCCGATGATGGTCCGGAGGAAGTACGCGGCGAAGGCCATCGACGCGGCCGTCGTCGCGGGCGTGTCGGCCCACGGCGACGACTTCGCGCTGTCGGTCGACCCCACCGCCCCGGGCGAGGGCGTCGGCGCGCTCGTCACGCTGCCCGATTCTCTGGCCGGCACCGACGCGGACGTCCAGGAGCCGCCCGCCGGCAAGTGACGCCCCGTCGACCGGCCCGCGGGTGACGACCGGCCAAGCGGACGCCGCCCGCCGCTCAGCGGCGGGCGGCGTCCCCGGTCGGCTCGGCGATGACGTCGGCGAACAGCCCGGCGATCTCCCGCTCGAGGCGACGCCCGGTGGAGGCGCGCCCGTCGGCGGGCATGGCCCCGAGTAGGTGGACCCGCTTGCGCAGGGCGGCGCTGCGGTCGCGGAACGTGCCCGCCTTGAACGCGGGCAGCGGCGCGTCCCGCAGGTAGGAGTCGATCGCGGTGAGTTGACGGCCCAGTCGGCGGCTCGGGTCGCGCTCGATCACCGCCTGCCGCATCTGCCGGATGAGGGCCCCCGCGGCGTCCGTGAGTCGGCCGTCCTTGTTGGCGAGGCGCCACAGCTTCCCGGCGCCGCGCGCGCCCGTGGCGACCGCCCGGGCGAGGCGCGCGAGTTCGTCCCGGCGCGGGTTCCGCGGGGATTCGGCGTTCGTCATGCGTCCTCCTTCGGCTCTCACCCTAGTGGACGCAGAAAAACAGGGACGCCGCCCGCGCGGGCGGCGTCCCTGTCGTGAGGGAGGGCCGGGCTTTTAGAGGATGAAGGGCCCGATCAGGAAGCCGAGGGCGACACAGACGATGATCGCGGCCGTTCCCGGGATGACGAACGGGTGGTCGAACACGATCTTGCCGACCCTCGTGGAGCCAGTGTCGTCCATCTCGATCGCGGCGACCGTGGTCGGGTAGTTCGGCAGCAGGTAGTAGTTCGCGACGGCCGGGTAGCTCGCGACGAGCGCGACGGCCGGCAGCCCGAGGGTGACCATGAGCGGCATGAACGCCGTCGTCGTGGCCGCGTGGGAGAACATCAGCGGCGCGGCGAAGTAGAAGAACACGGCGGCGAGCCACGGCTGGGCCTGCAGGGGAGCGGCCAGCGCCTGCTGGATCGTGGCCTCGTAGTGGTTCACGAACGCGTTGCCGAGCCAGGCCAGGCCCATGATGCAGATGGCGGCGGTCATGCCGGCGCGGAAGGTGTCCTGCGCCGCGATGGACGCGGTCGGCTTCTTCGCGACCAGGCCGATGATCGCGGCCGTGGTGAGCATGATCGTCATGATCGCGGCCGTGGAGTCCATCGGCGGGTTGGCGATGATGCCGAGCTGCTTGGAGGTGAGCGTCGCGTACAGGACGACGAGCACCAGCGCGGTGAGGAAGATCAGCAGGCTGGGGACCGCGCTGCGGGCGGGCGTGTACTCGGCGGTGCTCGCGACGCTCTTCTTCACCAGCCCCTGGGCGAGGCGCTCCTGGTAGACCGGGTCGTCCTTGAGTTCCTTGCCCTGCCGCGACGCCACGACCGCGCCGACCGCGCAGCCGATGAACGTGGTCGGGATCACGATCGCCAGGCACTGCAGGTACCCGACGTGCAGAGGAGCCATGATGAGCGCCAGGGCGACCATCGCCGCCGAGATCGGGGACGCCGCGACCGCGACCTGCGACGCGACCACCGCGATCGACAGGGGCCTGGAGGGCCGGATGCCGCGCTCCTTGGCGACGTCGACGATGACCGGGATCACCGAGTAGGCCGTGTGGCCCGTGCCGCACAGCAGCGACAGCATGTAGGTGACGAACGGGGCGAGATAGACGATTTGCTTGGGGTGTTTGCGCAGGAGCACCTCGGTGAGGTGCACCAGGTGGTCCATGCCGCCGGCGACCTGCAGGGCGGCGACCGTGCAGATGACCGGCATGATGATGCCGATCACGGACCAGGGGACGTCTTTCGCCGCGGTGGTGTGGACGCCCGTCGCGGCGAGCACGAGGACGCCCGCCCCGCCGGCCAGACCGATGCCGATGCCGCCGAGACGCGCCCCGATGACGATGAACAACAACACCACGATCAGGTGAAACCAGATCATCCGAATCTCCTCAACCTCGGGCGCATGGTCGTACCCGAACGGCTGGATCCTATTGGGCGGATTGCCACCGGAATGGAGCTTTTCGCACGTTCGTAACGAACTCGGGCGGGTGCCAGTCGGCGGGGGTTCGCTAACCCACCAGGGCCGCGCTCGCGGCCCAGAAATCGTCGAGCAGCCCGGCGTCCCGAGCCGCCCGGGGCAGCCGGTGGGGGCGGCGTTTGACGAAGAAATTGCCGGGCGCCCAGTCGCGCGGCGGGCGTCCGGTGGCGAGCCAGACGAGCGTGTCGGCACCCCGGTCGGGGGTGATCATCACGCGCTGTCCGAAGCGGGAGGAGTAGAACCACCGCGTCGCGCCGGTGGCGCCGGCGCCGAAGCTGCTCGCCACGACGCCCGGGTGAAACGCCGCCGCGCTGAGCCCGTCCAGCGCGTGGTGCCGGTGCAGGGCGCGGGTGAAGAGCAGGTTCATGAGCTTGCTGTCGGCATAGGCGTGCCACATCGACCAGCCCTTCTCGAGGCCGGGATCGGCCAGGTCGATGCGCCCGACGCGCGCGGCCGCGCTCGAGGTCGCGATCACCGACGCCCGCGAGGCGACGAGCTTCGCCAACAGCAGGTTGGTCAGGAGGAACGGCGCGAGGTGGTTCACCTGGAGCGTCAGCTCGTGGCCGTCCTCGGTGAGGCGGTGCTCGTGCGCGATCGCGCCGGCGTTGTTGGCGAGGACGTCGATGCGCTCGTACGTCCGGGAGAGCTGGTGGGCGAGCCGATGCACGTCGCCGAGCCGGGAGAAGTCGGCCACGAACGGGTCGGCGCCCGTGTCGGCGGCGACCGCCTCGACCTTGCGCGGGTTGCGGCCGACCACGGCGACGCGGTCGCCGGCGGCCGCGAGTCGTCGGGCCGCGGCGGCCCCGATGCCGTCGCTGGCGCCGGTGATGACGATGGTGCGGGGCGACATGATTCCTCCGTCGGTCGGGCGTGGGCGGTGGCTTTCGGCCCACGCTACCGGCCGGCGGACGCGACTGGCCGCCGTCGGATGCGTTCCGTCGGGCGCGGGGCGGGGTACCGTCCGGGGTATGCCGGTCTACGAGCACGCGACGCACCTGCCCCATTCGCGGGCGGACGTCTTCGCCTGGCACGAGCGACCGGGGGCCTTCGTCCGGCTGACGCCGCCCGGCATGGCGACCATCGTGGAGCCGCCCTCCGACGGGTTGCGCGCCGGGTCCACCGTCAGGCTGCGCGTCTCGCATCCCGTGGTCGCGGGCGGGTCGTCCCTCGTCGCGGGGCGGTCGGTCGGGGTGCCGTGGGCGCTCACGCACGTCGAGTACGCGCCGGGGGAGGGGTTCGTCGACGAGCAGACGTCCGGGCCGTTCCGCCGGTGGCGGCACGAGCACGAGTTCGCGGACGCCCCCGACGGGGGCACCACGATCACCGACCGGGTCCACTGGGAGACGCCTGTTCCGGTGCCGCGCGGGCTCGTGGAGGGGCGGCTGGCCGGCCTGTTCCGCTTCCGGGCGGCCCAGTTGCGCGGCGACCTCGCGCTGCACGCACGGCTGGGCGAGCGACTGCGCGTCGCGGTGGCGGGGTCGAGTGGGCTCGTCGGGACGCAGCTGTGCGCGCTGCTGGCGTCCGGGGGGCACGAGGTGACGCGGCTGGTGCGCCGGGAGGCCGGGCCCGGCGAGGCGTCCTGGGACCCGGGTGCGGCCGACACCGGCCGCACGATCGCGCGCGACGGACGCCTCGACCCGCGCGTCCTCGAGCCGATGGACGCCGTCGTGAACCTGGCCGGACGCAGCATCGGCGGCCGGTTCACGCGGAGGGCGAAGCAGGAGATCCACCACTCGCGCGTGCTGGCGTCCTCGACGCTGGCGCGGGCCCTGGCCGGTCTCGCCGACGGACGCCCGCGGGCGCTCGTCCAGGCGTCCGCGGTGGGGCTGTACGGGGCGCGGCGTCCGGGTGAGACGCTGCGGGAGGACGCGGTGCCGGGGCGCGGTTTCCTCGCGGACGTCGTCCGGCACTGGGAAGCCGCCGCCGCGCCCGCGGAGGCGGCAGGCGTCCGGGTGGCGCATCTGCGGACGGGCATCGCGCTGTGTGCGTCCGGAGGGGCGCTGCTGCCGATGCTGCCCCTGTTCGCGGTCGGGCTCGGAGGCCCGCTGACCAACCCTGACGCCACCGTGAGCTGGATCACCCTCGACGACCTCGCGCGCGCCTATCTGTACGCGGTGGCGGAGCCGCTGTCGGGGCCGTACAACGCCGTCGCGCCCGATCCGGCCACGTGGGGCGAGTTCGCCGCGGGGCTGGGGCGGGTGATGAACCGTCCGGCGGCCGTCCCGACGCCTGGCTTCGGCCCGCGCCTCCTGCTCGGGCGCGGCGCCTACGACCAGCTCGTCCGCACCGATCAGCGGGTCTCGTGCGAGCGGCTCCAGGATGCCGGCTTCGCCTTCGAACAGTCCGCCCTCCGCGGCGCGCTGGCGCACGTGCTCGCGCACTGACGCGCGTCCCGAGGACGGTCTCAGCGGGTGGGCCAGCGCAGCAGCCAGTCATCGATCATGCGGTGCACGGGGTCCTCCAGCGCCGGGTCGACGGCGTGGGCCTCCCCGGACGTCAGGTCGAACCAGCCCACCGGCGAGCCGTCGGCGTCCCGGACGTACAGGCGGTCGTAGCGGTGACGCTGCCACCGCTCGACGTGCCAGCCCTCGGGCGGCGCGGAGCGGTGGTCGCGGGCGAGATCTGACATGGGCACCCCCTCGCACGGTCGGACGGTCTTTTCCTGGGCACGTGTCCGTGTGACGTTCTCCACCCCCCGCGGTGGAGAACGTCAGGTAGAAACGCCCACGGGGGAGTGATGTGGAGCCCTTATTCTTGGCACTCCCGGAGGTGACACGCCAGGGCGGATGCGCAACGACACCGTTTCGCGACCTTTGCGCCGGAAACGTCCAGCCTCGGCCCGGCCGGTACGCTGCCCGCATGAACCCCCGACAGACCCGTCGACGTCGGGCGCGGCGTCTGAGCCGGCTCGTGGGCGTCTCGCTGGCGACGCTGCTGCTGTCGCTCGTCTCGGCCGCGTTCCTGGCGACGCCCGCCTCCGCCGACGACACCCCCGACTCCTGGCGCATCACCCGCTATGACGTCGATGCGCAGGTGGCCTCCGACGGCACGACCCGCGTCCGGCTCGACCTCGACTTCGACTTCGCCGGCGACGAGGGGCACGGGCCGCACCTCTGGTTCCCCGAGCGCCAGCGCGTCGAGGGCAACCCCGACCTGTGGCGCACGCTCGACGTGACGCTCGGCCAGGTGAGCAGCCCCTCCGGCGCGGCCGCCGACGTCAAGATCGATCACGACGACGGCAACCTCAAGGTCCGCATCGGCAACGAGAACCGGCAGTACACCGGCGTCCAGCAGTACCGCATCGAGTACACGGTCCGGGGGCTCGTCGCGCCGCGCGTCGCGGGCAGCGGCCTCGACGAGTTCAACGACAACGTCGTCGGGCCCGGCTGGGAGGTGCCGATTTCGGGGGCGACCGCCACCGTGACCGGGCCGGCCGACATCCAGCGCGCCGCCTGCTTCCGCGGCGAGCGCTACGACACCCCGTGCGCAGCCAGCGAGAACGGGCGCTCGGCCGTGTTCTCCGCGCCGGGTCTCGCCGCGCACGAGCCCGTGCAGATCGTCGCCGGCTTCCCCGCCGGCACGTTCGTGGGGGCCGAACCGCAATTCACCAAGCGGTACCACCCCGGCAACATGTTCCCCCTCACGCCGGTCACCGGCGGCGCGACCGCCCTGCTCATGGCGCTGGGTGTGGGCGGGGTCGCGCTGGCGGTCCGCCGCGCGGGCCGCGACCAGGCCTACCTCGGTCTCACGCCCGGCCTGCGGCCGGCGTCGGGGCAGGACGCTCTGGTGGGGGACGCCGACGGTGCCGCCCCCGTCGCCGTCCAGTTCACGCCGCCCGCCGGGGCTACGCCCGGGGAGGTCGGCGTCCTGCAGGACGCGACGGCCGACAACGAGGATGTGACGGCGACCGTCATCGACCTGGCCGTGCGCGGGCACCTGCGCATCACGCCGGAGGACGACGAGGTCTGGCGCTTCACCCGGCTCGACTCGGCCGAGCCGCGGCTCGCCTACGAACAGGCCGTGCTCGACCAACTCTTCTGGCAGGGCGACGAGGTCACGACCGAGGAGCTGCAGGGCGGCGACTATGCGCAGCTCGTCCCCGAGACTCGCGACGGGCTGATGAAGCGCACGACCGACGAGTTGCACTGGTTCACGCGCAACCCCGTCGCCGTGCGCGCCGGCGCGATCGCCGTCGGCGTCGGCCTGGTCGTCGTGGGCGTCCTGGCGGGGCTCGCGCTGTCGATGGTCGGCTGGGGCCTGCTGGGGCTCGCCGGCATCGTGGCCGGCATCGCCGTGATCGCGGTCTGCAACCGCTTCGGACGCCGCACCGCCGAGGGCTCGGCGGTGCTGGCCGAGTCGAAGGGCTTCGAGTTGTACCTGAGGACCGCGGAGGCCGACCAGATCCGCTTCGAGGAGGGCATCGACGTGTTCTCGCGCTACCTGCCCTACGCCATCGTGTTCGGCGTCGCCGAGCGCTGGTCGGCGATCTTCGAGGAGCTCGCCCGGCAGGGCCGCTACGAGCCCGACCTCGGGTGGTACGGCAGCCCCGTGGGCACGTTCACGGGCTGGGGCCTCGCCGGCGCGATGGGGGGCCTCGGCGACTCGATCGGCGGGGCCGTGTCGGCGTCCGCCCAGGCCTCGACGTCCGCCACGGGCGGCGGCTCTGGCTTCGGCGGGGGCGGCGGCTTCGGCGGCGGGGGCGGCGGCGGCTGGTGACGCCGCTGAGGCGGTGTGGCAGGGTGGCGGCCATGTGCCGCCACCTGCGTCCGCTGTCCGACGTCGAACCGTCCGTCACTCCGGCGCGCGACGGCGTCCCGGCCTGACGTGGGTGCCGGAACGCCGGCCCCCGACCTTTCCCGCCCGGGCCTGGAGGTCGCGCCGCTGCTGCTGGGGTGTGTGCTGCGGGTCGGCGACGTCGCCGCGCGGCTCGTCGAGGTCGAGGCCTACGAGGGGGAGCGCGACCCGGCGTCCCACGCCTGGAAGGGCCCGAGCCGCCGCAACGCCGTGATGTTCGGCGGACCCGGACACCTCTACGTGTACGCCATGCACGGGCACCACTGCTGTAACATCGCCTGCCGCGAGGAGGGGGTGGCGAGCGCGGTCCTCCTGCGCGGCGCCGAGATCGTCGACGGTCTGGACGCCGCCCGCGCCCGGCGTCCCGGGGTGGCGGACACCGCCCTCGCCCGCGGGCCCGGCAACCTGTGCCGGGCGCTCGGGATCACGTCCGCCGACAACGGGGCGTCCCTGTTCGGCCCGCGTCTGCTGCTCTCGGGGCGTGCGGCCCCGGTCGAGGTGGCCGCGGGCCCCCGCGTGAACGTCTCGCGCGCCGGGGAGTGGCCCTGGCGGTTCTGGGTGCCGGGCAGCCCCTCGGTGTCGGCGTACAAGCGGCACGCGGGGTCTGCTTAAACGACGGCGGGTCGCGGGTGTTCAAGACACCCGCGACCCGCCTTGCGACCCGCGGGGGGAATGCGAGTCGCTCCCCAGGGGGACCAATCCCGGGGGCTGAAGCGCTCTCGTGCCGGTCGGTCACTGAGTCGACGACAAGAGAACGCTCCGTCTAGGTGAGTTCCTGGCGATTGGGCCAGGTTCCCAAGACCACCATATCGGTGCTGAGCACTCTACTCATAACCGATCGCTACTATTCTGCCTCACAAGGAGACGGATGTCTCTATGTTTCGGGGGTCGACTTGTTCACAACAAAGTTGTCCCGGTGTTTATGGGATCCCCCCGCCTTCGACGTCTCGTCATCTGAACTATCCGCGCGGTCGCGTCCCCCGCGCGGGGGGTCGTCCGGCTGACGGATGCCGCTCTCGCTAGGGGCCTTTCCGGTCACCCCCGCAGGGGACCGGGGAAGTGCGTCAGGAATGAGACGGTCCCGGCCAATGGGCGGGGCAACCCATCAACATTCGTTGATTAGATGTCCAGGAATGTCCAAGACACCGGTCGTCCGGTCGACAAAAGGACGCCGATGGCACTTTAGGGGGAGACGGCATCGTCCGTTGGTATTGAGAGATCTCGCAATAGCGGGCGACACGCGGAGCCCGGCGGAATCGCGGTTCAGGGCCGCAGGCGGGCGGCGTCCTCGGGGGAGATGACGTTGTGGACCAACCGGCCGCGCTCCAGCCCGACGAGCGTCGACTGCACGGCGTCGGGGTAGATCTGCACGAGGCTGAAGCCCTGCGCCGCGTCCTGGCCGCGCAGCGTGCGGCCCTCCGTCAGGTCCTGGGTGTAGGCGAGCGACGTCGCCCCCGCCACCGGGACGCCCGCGAACGTGCCCATGCTCGGTTGATGGAAGTGCCCGCCCAGGATCAGCCGGACGCCCGAGCCGGCCAGCAGCGGCGCGACCTCCTCGGGGTTGGTGAGCGGCCACAGGGCCGCCGCGTCCTGCACTGGCGGGAGGGGCGTGTGGTGCATCACCAGCACGGTCGGCCCGGACGCCTCACCGAGCCGGTCGGCGAGCCAGGCGAGCGATGCGGGCGCGACGCGCCCCTCCGGACGCCCCGGCAGGTTCGTGTCGAGCAGCAGAAACCGGACGCCGCCCACCTCGCGCTCGGCGTTGTACGGCTCGTCGGTGGCCGGCAGCCCGAGCAGCCCGGCGCGGAACGCCGCCCGGTCGTCGTGGTTGCCGTTGGCCCAGATGACCTCGACGCCCCGGGACGCGGCGGCCGGCTCCACCAACGCGCGCAGCCAGGCGTACGCCTCGACGTCGCCCTCGTCGGCCAGGTCGCCCGAGAAGAGCCAGGCGGCGCAGTCGGCGTCCCACGATGTCAGGACGCCGACCGCCCGCTCGACCAGCGCGCGGCTGTCGGCCACACCGGAGACCAGCGGATCCGCGGCGGTGCGGATGTGCGTGTCGCTCAGGTGGGCAAAGGTGACCAAAGGCGTGCCGAAACCCGTCACGTCGCCGTCGGGCTCAGGACTCGAGCTGAGGCTTCGGGGTGAACTCGTTCGCGTAGTCGGTGCCGCGAGCCCGCTCCCAGCTCGCCTGGATCTCCTTCTCGGCCTCGGACCGGCCGACCCAGGTAGCGCCCTCGACGGACTTGCCCGGCTCCAGGTCCTTGTACACGGAGAAGAAGTGCTCGATCTCGAGCAGCGAGAGCGCGGGCAGGTCGTCGAGCTCGGTGACGTGCTCCTGCCGCTGGTCGGCGGTCGCGATGCACAGCACCTTGTCGTCGCCGCCCATCTCGTCCTTCATCCGGAACATGCCGATCGCGCGGCACTCGATGAGCGCGCCGGGGAAGGTGGGCTCGGGGACGATCACCATCGCGTCGAGCGGGTCGCCGTCTTGCCCCAGGGTGCCCTCGATGAAGCCGTAGTCGTTGGGGTACTGGGTGGAGGTGAACAGCGTCCGGTCAAGCCGAATGCGGCCCGTGTGATGGTCCATTTCGTACTTGTTCTTCGTGCCCTTCGGGATCTCGACGGTGACGTCGAAGCGGAGGTTCGGCTTGATCCGGGGGCGGGAGAAGGATTGGCTCATCGGGCTCACCTTTGTGTCGTGGCTTTGGTCTACGTTGGCGAAAAGCAGCCTATCGTTTGGTCCATGGCCACGGTATCGCCGGAGAACGGAGTTGGCACGTGACATTGCGAGGCCCACGCGGCGCGTGCATCGCGGGCGCCCTGGTGCTCGGGCTTGCGGTCGCTCCGGCGGCGCCGGTGTGGGGCGCGCCCGCCGCCGAGATGCCCGCGGCGACCACGCTGCCCGCGCCCGTTCTGCCGGTCCTGACGCCGGCGTCCGGGGCCGTCAACGACGCGACGATCGCGGCGCGCATGCGCGCCGTCAAGACCGACAAGCTGCCCGACATCGGGGCCGTCGTGCTCGACGGGACGGGCCGCGTGGTCTACCAGTCGAAGAACACGCCGAAGGTGCCGGCGTCCACGATGAAGGTGCTGACGTCCCTGGTCGCGCTCGATGTGCTGGGGCCCGACTCGCGCTTCGAGACGAAGGTCGTGCAGGGTGCGTCGCCGTCGCAGATCGTGCTCGTCGGCGGCGGCGACCCGCTGATGACGTCGACGGCCGCGCAGCGTCCGGGTGGCTCCAGCATGGAGGCGCTGGCCGCTCGGACGGCCGCGGCGCTCGCGCAGCAGAAGGTGACGTCGGTCACGTTGCAGCTCGACGCGACGCTGTTCGGCGGCCCGGCCTGGGAGGCCGATTGGCCCGACCGCTTCAAGTGGTCGGTCGCGCCGATCACGGCGCTCAAGGTCGATCACGCGCTCGCGACGCCGGGCAGCCTGAACCGCGACGTGTCGCCGAACGCCCACGCCGGGCGCGTGTTCGCGGCCCAGCTCGCGGCCAGGGGCATCAAGGTCACCGCGACGGCGTACGGCAAGGCCCCCGCCGACGCGCCCAAGCTCGCCGGCGTCTCGTCGCTGCCGGTCGCGGCCATCGTGGAGGAGACGCTCGCGCAGAGCGACAACGACGCCGCCGAGACGCTGGCCTGGCAGCTCGCGCTCAAGCGCGGCCAGCCGGCGAACTTCGACACGTCCCGGGACGTCCTCACCGCCGAACTCAAGGCGCGCGGCCTCTTCGACGAGGGGATGGTCATCGACGACGGCAACGGCATCTCGCCGAAGAACCGGGTCACGCCGGGCGCGTTGGCGCGGGCGATCCGGCAGGGCATCGAGACGCCGACGCTGCGCAACCTTCTCACCGGCCTGCCGGTCGCCGGGGCGACCGGCACGCTGGCCGGTCGGTTCGCCGCCCCGACGGCGGCCGCCGCCCGGGGCAAGGTGCGCGCGAAGACCGGCTCGATCACGGGGGTCGATTCGCTGGCCGGCTACGTCGTGAGCAACGATGGGCACGTGTTCTCCTACGCGTTCGTCCTGAACGGCACGCCGACGCCGGCCAAGGGCCGCGCGTGGATCGACGACGCCAGCGCCGTCCTGGCGGCCTGCGGGTGCTCGTGAGCGCCGCAGGAACGCCGATCCCGCCGATCGACTTCGCGACGGCGCAGGCGTCCGGGCGCCGGGTGACCCCGGCCGGCCCGCGCCTGTCGGGGCCGGAGATGGCCGAGATCGTCGCGGGCCTGCAGGCCGCGGCGGAGGCGTCCGTCGGGCCGGTGGCCGAGGTGACCCGGCTGGGCGCCGACGCGCCCGGGCCCATGCTGGTCGTCGACCGGGCGAACTGGGTGGACGCCAACTGCGCGATGGTCTCCCGCCTGCTCGCCGAGGCCGGCGGGGGCGTCGGCCCGCGGCCGGCCGGGCTGACGGGACGCCTCGAGGCGCACGCCAACGGCGTCCAGCTGGGTGGGGCGATGGCCTTCCTGGCGACGCGGGTACTCGGCCAGTACCTGCCGTTCGCGGCCGAGCCGGCGCTGCTGATCGTGGCGCCGAACGTGGCCGCGGTCGAGCGGGCGCTCGGCGTCGACCGGCCCGACTTCCGGCTGTGGGTGTGCCTGCACGAGCAGACGCACCGGCTGCAGTTCGCCCGCGCACCCTGGCTGCGCGACTACCTCGTGCGGGCCACCGGGCAGTTGCTGTCCGCGCCGCAGACGTTCGCGCCGCAGGCGCTGTTGCGCGGCGGCTCTCTCGTGGACGCCGTGACGAGCCCCGAGCAGCGGGGCACCTTCGACCGGATCAGCGGCGTGATGGCCCTGCTGGAGGGCTACGCCGACGTGATGATGGACCGGGTCGGCCCCGACGTCGTCCCGACGGTCGCCGAGATCCGGCGCCGCTTCGAGCGCCGGCGGTCGCGCGGGGGGCTGTACGCGGCCCTGAACCGCCTCATCGGCATGGATCTGAAGCTCGCCCAGTACCGCGACGGCGCCGCGTTCTGCACGGCCGTCATCGGCCGGGTCGGCGTCGACGGACTCAACGCCGTCTACGAGGGGCCCGGGCTGCTGCCGAGCCTGGACGAGATCCACGACCCGCAGCGCTGGGTGGCGCGCGTCCACGGCTGATGGCCCGCCGCGCGCTCACGGACGCCTGCCTCGCCGTCGTCCAGGCCGTCCGGGCTCTTCCGGCGGCGCCTTGGGCGGTGGCCTGCTCCGGCGGCGCCGACTCCCTGGCCCTCGCGTGGGCGGCCGCGCACGTCGCGTCCCGCCGCGGGACGCCGTGCCGCGCGGTCGTCGTCGACCACGGCCTTCAACCGGGTTCGGACGCCGTCGCCGCGGGCGTCGCGGCGCGGTTGGCCGCGTTGCCCGACCCGGGCGGGCGGGCCGGGGGAACGCTGTCGCTGCCGGCGGCGGTCGTCCGGGTGAGCGTTCCGGACGCCGGCGACGGGCCGGAGGCGTCCGCGCGGCGGGCCCGGTATGCGGCGCTGGAGGCGGCGTCCGCGGGCCGGGGGGCGCCGGAGGGCGAGCGGGTCCTGCTCGGGCACACCCGCTCCGACCAGGCCGAGACCGTGCTGCTCGGCCTGGCGCGTGGCTCGGGGACGCGGTCGCTGGCGGGCATGCCGGCCGAGCGGGGGGTGTTCGTCCGGCCGCTGCTCGGGCTCGACCGGGCCGTCACCGCGGCCGCCTGCGCCGACCTGGGCCTCACGCCCTGGACCGACCCGCACAACGCCGAGCGCCGCTTCGCGCGCGTCCGCGTCCGGGAGTCGGTGCTGCCGCTCCTGGAGGCCGAGCTCGGGCCGGGGGTCGCGCAGGCCCTCGTCCGGACGGCGGCCCTCGCCCGCGCGGACGCCGACCTCCTCGACTCCCTCGCGGCGGGCGTCCTGGCGGCCGCGCCGCGGCGGGAGGCGTCCGACCGCGGGCCGATCCCCGCCGAACTGGACGCCGCCTGGCTGGCCGGTCTGCCGCCGGCCCTGCGCGATCGGGCGCTGCGGGCCTGGCTCGCGGAGCGGGGGTACGCGGAGGCGTCCTTCGGGCACGTCGCGGCGGTCGCCGCGCTCGTGACCGGCTGGCACGGGCAGAAGGGCGCCGACGTGCCCGGCGCACGTGTGGTCAGGAGGAACGGATGGCTGGGCACGCGTCCGGACGCCGGCGCGGACGACTACGATGCCAGCCGTGGACGCTGCTGACATCCCCGGTGATCTGACACGAGTGCTCTATACCAAGGACGACGTCGCCGCCCGGTTGGCCGAGGTGGCCGCCGAGATCGACCGCGACTACGCGAGCAAGGATCTGCTGTGCGTGGGCGTCCTGAACGGGGCGATCATGGTGATGGCCGACCTGACCCGCGCCCTCCACTGTCACGTGGAGATGGACTGGATGGCGATCTCCTCCTACGGGTCCGGCACGCAGAGTTCGGGCGTCGTGCGCATCCTCAAAGACCTCAGCGTCGACCTGGAGGATCGCCACGTGCTCGTGGTGGAGGACATCATCGACACCGGGCTCACGCTGTCGTACCTGATGCAGAACCTGCGCTCGCGGCGTCCGGCGAGCCTGGAGATCATGACCGCGTTCCGCAAGCCCGAGGCGAAGGCGAGCGACGTGCACGTCAAATACGTGGGCTTCGACATCCCCGACGAGTTCGTCGTCGGCTACGGGCTCGACTACGCGGGCCGCTACCGCAACCTCACCGACGTCGGCACGCTCGCCCCGCACGTCTACAGCTGAGCCGGACGCCGGGGTCCGGGGGTGTCCGCCCTGCACGAACAAGCGGGGCCGGTCTGGGGGCCTTCACACCGCGTCGGGTAGTCTCGCCCGTGCACTATTGGCCCAGCCGAGGTAGGCAATGAAAGCATCTCGGGTCTTTCGGACCCCTCTGTTTTGGATCATCGTCACGTTCATCGTGCTGATGCTCGGCATCAACATGTTCGGGGCCGGCAACGGCTACCGGCAGGTTCCGACGTCGCAGGTCGTGGCCGTGCTCGATTCGTCGCAGCCGCTCGCCGAGGTGGTGCTGGTCGACGGCGACCAGGAGATCCGGGTGGAGGAGAAGGACGCGGCGCGCACCCGCATCCGGGCCAACTGGGTCACCGCGCAGAGCGGCGACATCGTCGACCGGCTGAACGAACGGGTGACGGCGAACACGCTCGACTCGTGGCGGGTGGAGGTGCCCGACCGCGGCTTGTCGATGATCCTGGTCGGCATCCTGCCGTTCCTCATCATCGGAGCGCTGTTCCTGCTGATGATGAACAACGTCCAGGGCGGCGGCAACCGCATCCTCGGCTTCGGCAAGTCGAAGGCGAAGGTCGCGACGAAGGACACGCCGCAGACCACGTTCACCGACGTCGCCGGGTGCGACGAGGCGATCGAGGAGTTGCAGGAGATCAGGGAGTTCCTGTCGGAGCCGGCCAAATTCCAGGCGGTCGGCGCGAAGATCCCGAAGGGCGTCCTGCTGTACGGCCCGCCCGGCACGGGCAAGACGCTGCTCGCGCGCGCGGTGGCCGGAGAGGCCGGCGTCCCGTTCTTCTCGATCTCGGGTTCCGATTTCGTGGAGATGTTCGTCGGCGTCGGCGCGAGCCGCGTGCGCGACCTGTTCGAGCAGGCGAAAGAGAACGCGCCGGCCATCGTGTTCATCGACGAGATCGACGCCGTCGGCCGCCACCGCGGCGCCGGCATGGGCGGCGGGCACGACGAGCGCGAGCAGACGCTGAACCAGTTGCTGGTCGAGATGGACGGGTTCGACGTCCGCGGGGGCGTCGTGCTGATCGCGGCGACCAACCGGCCCGACGTGCTCGACCCGGCCCTGCTGCGTCCGGGCCGGTTCGACCGGCAGATCCCGGTCGAGGCGCCCGACATGGCCGGGCGGCTGCAGATCCTGCGCGTGCACGCGGTGAACAAGCCGATGGGCAACGACGTCGACCTCGAGTCGGTCGCGCGGCGGACGCCGGGGTTCACCGGCGCAGACCTCGCGAACGTGCTCAACGAGGCGGCGCTGCTGACGGCCCGGCAGAACCAGCACTGGATCACGAAGCAGAACCTCGACGAGGCCATCGACCGCGTGATCGCGGGCCCGCAGAAGAGCAGCCGCGCGATGAACGAGCGCGAGATGCTCATCACCGCTTACCACGAGGGCGGGCACGCCCTCGTCGCGGCCGCGATGCCGGGCAATGACCCGGTGCAGAAGGTCACGATCCTCCCGCGCGGGCGCGCGCTCGGCTACACGATGGTGATGCCGGACGCCGACAAGTACAGCCAGACGCGCGGCGAGCTGCTCGACCAGCTCGCCTACATGCTCGGCGGCCGCGCGGCGGAGGAGCTGGTGTTCCACGACCCGACCACCGGGGCGTCCAACGACATCGAGAAGGCGACGAAGGTCGCGCGCGCGATGGTCACGCAGTACGGCATGACCGAGCGGCTCGGCGCGGTGAAGTACGGCGGCGACAACTCCGAGCCGTTCCTCGGCATGCAGGCCGGCATGGGCGGCTCGCGCGAGTACTCCGAGGAGGTGGCCGGCGCGATCGACGAGGAGGTGACGGCCCTCATCGCGACCGCGCATCAGGAGGCGTTCGACGTGCTCGCGGAGAACCGGGAGGTGCTGGACGAATTGGTCCGGCAGCTCTTCGAGCACGAGACGCTCGACAAGGCCCAGGTGGCGAAGGTGTTCGAGCCGCTGATCAAGCACGACAAGCGACCGGCATGGACGGGGTCGGACAAGCGGCGTCCGAGCGACGTGCCGCCCGTCGACCCGCCGCCGGCGAAGCCGAAGCCGGTGCGTCCGGGGCAGGGCGGTCCGGGCGGGCAGCTTCCCCCGGGCGGCGCCCCCGTGCCCCCGGGTGGCGCGCCCGGCCCGTACCCGGGCCCCGGTGGCGCGGGCGGTCCCGGCCCGTACCCCGGCCCCGGTGGTCCGGGCTACCCGAACCCGTACCCGCCGCAGGGTCCGGGCAACCCGGGGGGCCCCGGGCAGGGCGGACCGCTGCCCCCGCAGGGCGGCTGGCCCGGCCAGCCCGGCCCGGGTCCGGACGGCGGCTCGCAGCCCCCGCAGCCCCCGCAGCAGCCGGGCGGCCCGCAGGGCCCGTGGCAGAACCCGGGTGGCTTCGGGCGCCCGCCGGCCCACGGGCCGGACTTCCCGCAGCAGCCGCCCTCGGGGCGTCCGGGTGGCCAGGGCTACCCCACCCGACCCGGCGACCAGGGCCGGCCGGGCCCGGCCGACGGTCCGGACGCGACCCCTCCCCGCACCGACAGGAATTGACATGGCGATCGATCACCCCCGTATCGAGGCGGCCGTCCGGGAGTTCCTGATCGGCATCGGGGAAGACCCGGACCGGGAGGGGCTCGTCGCCACGCCCGGCCGCGTCGCCCGCGCCTGCGAGGAGCTGTTCGCCGGCATGGAGACCGACGCCGCGAGCGTGCTCGCCACGACGTTCGACCTCGAGCACGAGGAGATGGTGCTCGTGAAAGACATCGAGCTGGTGAGCACCTGCGAGCACCACCTGCTGCCGTTCACCGGCGTGGCGCACGTCGCCTACATCCCGTCGCGGGACGGCCGGGTGACCGGCCTGTCGAAGCTCGCGCGCCTCGTGGACTGCTTCGCCCGGCGTCCGCAGGTGCAGGAGCGCCTGACCGGCCAGATCGCGGACGCCCTCGTGGAGCACCTCAAGGCCCAGGGCGTCATGGTCGTCATCGAGGCCGAGCATCAGTGCATGACGATGCGAGGCGTCCGGAAGCCGGGGTCGAAGACCGTGACCAGCGCCGTCCGGGGTGGCCTGCGCAACCCGGCGACGCGCGCCGAGGCCATGAGCCTCATCATCGGCTGATGGCCGGCCACGAAGCCCCGGCGCGCACGCTCGTCATGGGCGTGCTGAACGTCACCGAGGATTCGTTCTCCGACGGCGGCCTGTGGGCCGACGCCGACGCCGCGATCGCGCACGCCTTCGACATGGTCGCCGAGGGGGCCGACATCCTCGACGTGGGCGGGGAGTCCACGCGGCCCGGCTCGGCGCGGGTGCCCGAACGGGTGGAGCTCGAGCGGGTCGTCCCGGTCGTCCGGGCGCTCGCGGACGCCGGCGTCGCGGTCTCGGTCGACACCACGCGGGCGACGGTCGCGGAGGCGTCCATCGCGGGCGGGGCGTCCTGGATCAACGACGTGTCCGGCGGCCTCGCCGACCCGGCGATGCTGCCGGCCGTCGCCGACGGCGGGTGCGGGTACATCACGATGCACTGGCGCGGTCACGCCACCGAGATGGACTCACGGGCCGTCTACACCGACGTCGTCGCGGAGGTGCGCGACGAGCTCGCCGAGCGCCGGGACGCCGCCCTCGCGGCCGGCATCGACGCCGGACGCCTCGTGCTCGACCCGGGCTTCGGCTTCGCCAAGACCGGCGAACACAACTGGGCCCTGCTGGCCCACCTGGACGCCCTCATGGCGCTCGGCTTCCCGCTGCTCGTCGCGGTGTCGCGCAAGCGCTTCCTCGGGTCGCTGCTCGCGGACGCCGACGGCCCGCGCCCGCCGCGCGAGCGTGACGACGCGACCGCCGCGCTGACGGCCCTGGTCGCCCAGCGCGGCGTCTGGGGCGTCCGGACGCACTCGGTACGCCAGCACCGCGACGCGATCGAGGTCGTCGAGCGGCTGCGCCGAGAACCCTAGTCGGCGCCCGATCGCGGCGGGCAGCCCGGCCGCGCTCGCGACGCCCAGCGCAACGAACAGGAAGGACCCTCACCCCCATGACCGCAGACCTCACCGGAGCGCTCCTCGGCACGAACGCCGACCTCGTCACCCTGACGGGCGTCAGCGCGGTCGGCCATCACGGCGTCTTCGCGCACGAGAAACGGGACGGCCAGACGTTCGTCGTCGACGTGACCTGCCGGCTGCGGCGTCCGGCGCGCGAGGACCGCCTGGAGACCACCGTCGACTACGGGGCCCTCGCCGGTCAGGTGGTCGCGCTCATCGAGGGCGGCCCGTACGACCTCATCGAGACGCTCGCCGACGTCATCGCGGACGCCTGCCTCGCGCAGCCGCTCGTGGACGCCGCGGTCGTCACCGTGCACAAGCCCGAGGCCCCGATGCCGGTGCGGGTCGCCGACGCGGCCGTCACCGTCGCGAGGGTGCGATGAGGTTCGCGCTCTCGCTCGGCTCGAACGTGGGGGACAGCCTCGCCACCCTGCGGGCGGCGGTCGCCGAGCTCGCGGCCGTCCCCGGGCTCACGCTGGACGCCGTTTCCGGCGTCTACCGCACCGCCCCCGTGGGCGGCGTGGAGCAGGCCGACTTCTTCAACATCGTCGTCACCGGCACCACCGACCTGCCGCCCCGCGCGGTCTCGGACGCCGCCCACGCCGTCGAGGACGCCCACGGCCGCACCCGCGAGGTGCGCTGGGGCCCGCGGACGCTCGACGTGGACGTCCTCGTGTGCGGCGACGTCGTCTCGGACGACCCGGAGCTCACCCTCCCGCACCCCCGCGCGCACGAGCGCGCGTTCGTGCTCGTCCCCTGGGCGAACGCCGACCCCGACGCCGTCCTCCCGGGCCACGGGCGCGTCGCCGACCTGGCCGCGCGGACCGGCGCCGAGGGCGTCCGGCTGACCGGGGACGCGGTGCCGCTGTCCGGCGGGGAGGCCGGCCGATGACCGCGCCCGAGGGCCCGCGGCAGCCCACGGTGGAGCCGACCCGGCCCGGGTGGGTGGCGCTGGCGGTCGTGCTGGGCGGGGGCGCGTGCGCGCTGCTGATGACCGCCCTCGTGCGGTTCGGCTTGTCGCTGCCGCGCGTCGAGCCCGTGGCCTGGCTCTCGGTGGGGCTGCTGGCCGGCGGGGTCGGGTACCTCGCCGTCGTCACGAGGCGCTTGGTCCGCGACCGGCGCGCCGACCTCGACGCGAAGTCGGCGCTCTACCGGCTGCTGCTGGGCAAGACGTCGATCCTGGCCGGGGCGGGACTGGGGGCGGCGTATGTGGTCCTCGTCGCGTTCTCGCTGCCCGGCTGGCCCGCGCCGTTCGCGCAGGGCCGGGTCGTCCACGGCGGCGTAGCCGCCGTGTTGTGCGCGGTCTGGGCGGTCGCGGGCTGGCGGCTGGAGCGGGCGTGCCGGATCCCCGACGACCCCGATGACGGCGAGTCCGACGACGAGGCGTCCGGCGACACGCGGCCAGATCACGAGGAGGGCGGCGGCCCCGCGTTAAGGTGAGCCGGTGAGTATCGCCCCCGCACACGCCCTGACCGCCTCCCCGCGCCGCCGGCTGGCGCGCGCCGTGATGGCGACGGGCAGCGTCGCGGCGGTGCTGTTGAGCATGGGCCCCCTGGCGCTGGTCCGGGCCGGGGTGGTCGTGGCGGTCCTGACCGCGATCGTGGCGTGCGTCGCCGCGTGGCGCGAGGTCGCCGACGTCCGCCGCCGGGCCGCCAAGCTGGCCGGCGATGCCCTGGTCGCCCACGGCGCGAAGCTGCGCGAGCAGCGCGAGACCCACCTGCGCGTCCTGGCCGTCCTGCAGCGGCGCCACGACCGCCTGGCCGAGCGTCTCGACGACGCCCGGCACGACAGCGCCCGCCTCCGCGCCGACGCCGGACGCCTCGCGGGCGAGCGGGACGCCGCCCGCCATGAGCGGGACGCACTGCGGGTGGAGCGCGACGGGCTTCTGCTGGAGCGGGACGAGCTTCGCCTCGAGCGCGACGTCCTGGAGATCCAGCGCGACGAACTCGCCGGCACGGCGTCCTCCGGCGCCGTCGTGCTGCCGCTGCGGCGCCGAGCCTGACGTTTCTGTGCGACGTTTCCCACCGCCCAGTGTGGAGAACGTCGCAGAGAAACGCACACGCCCCGGCTACTTACTTGTCGAGGTCGCCCGTCACATAGCCGAGGGACGCGATCATCACCGGGAGATCCTCGATCGCCCCGATGCCCGCTGTCGCCCACGCCGAGACGTTCGCGAGCGACGGCGTCCGCAGCCGCATGCGCCACGGGGTCTTGTCGGCCCGGGACACCACGAACACCCCGGCCCGCCCCAGCGGCGCCTCGATCTCGGCGTAGCTGTCGCCCTCGGGCAGCTTGGCCACCTTGGGCAGCCGCACCGCGAGCTCGCCGCTCGGCATCCCGGACGCACACCGGGCCACCACATCCGCCGACTGGCCCACTTCGGCGGCCAGCCAGCACAGGCGCGCGTGGGCGTCCCCCGTTGTCGGGGTGGTGGGCGGCGCGAGCGCGTCGCCCAGCTCGGCGTACGCCAGCCCCGGGACACCGCCCCCCGCGTCCCGACGGAGATCCTCGTCGAGGCCGCTCGCCCGCGCGACGACGCCCGACAACCCGTAGCCGGCGGCGTCCTCGGCGTTGAGAACCGCGATGTCGCGGCCGAGCCCGGAGGCGTCCAGGGCTTCGGCGATGCGTCCGGCCAGGGACGCCGCCTCGCGGTGCGTCGCGACGGTCGCGTCGAGCCAGCCGGCGTCCGGGTCGACGGCGACACCGCCCAGCCGGGTGGCCATCGGGTGCAGCCGGTTTCCGGTGAGGTCGAGCGTGCGCCGGCGCAATTCCTCGCGGACGACGCCCGTGGCCAGGTCGTCGCGTCCCAGCCGGTTGCTCACGAACGAGAGCTGCGCCAGGTGGCTCTGCACGCGCTGGTGCTCGGCGAGAAACGTCCGTAGCCACGCGGCCCTTGGCGGAATCTCGATGCCCAACTCGCGCTCCACGACGGACGCCACGAGCAGTTCGCCGAACACGGGCGCCTGCCAGTCGTGCCTATTCGCCAGGGACAGGATCTGTCGGTAGTCCCGCACCTCGAACAGCATTTCCGCACCACGGTGCAGGGCCCCCGGGAGGACGTCCAAGGCTTGGATCTTTTCGCCGTCCACCTGGGCCGTCAGCCATACGAGACCGCCATTGCTCGGATGGTCAGGACCCATGTCGATGTGGTAATAGGATACGCCGTCTTTATTGTCGCCCATGGCGATAGAACCGAGGGCGAGCAGGAGGGAATCGGTCACCCCGTGAATCCTAATGGTCACAAGATGTAATTGCCGACCCGTTGGTATAGTCTGGACGCGTTCTCGGTATCACGAGAGCGGGGGGCCAGAAAGCGCCGGCTTTGCGGCAACACCGTTTACTTTGGAAGGACCACCAGATGGCTCAGCGAGTTCATATCGTCTTGACCGATGACCTTGATGGCAGCGACGCCACCGAGAGTGTCACGTTCGGTCTGGATGGAAGTACTTATGAGATCGACCTGTCGGAAAACAATGCCGGGCGTCTGCGCGACGCTTTGGCCCCGTTTGTCGCGGTCGGTCGTAAGGTCGGCACGAAGCAGCGCACGGCGTCCAAGTCGCGCCGTTCGTCCGGTGGCAACGCCACCGATATTCGCGCGTGGGCCCAAGAACAGGGCATGACGGTCTCGGCGCGAGGCCGCGTCCCTGCTGAGATCCGTCAGGCCTACGAGGCCGCCCACAGCTGAGCAGGCCGCGGGCGTCCCCCCGGTCGCCCGCCGCTGGATGGTCCGCGCGGCCGCCCGGAAGGGTGGCCGCGCGACGCTGTCTGGACGCCTGTTGTGCGCCGGGGGCGAACAGGGAACAACGGGGACGCCGCCGACGGTTAAGTAGACTGAACGCGTGCCCCGCCCCGGGGCCCGCACACCAGCGTTGCTGGAATGAAGGAGAGTCCATTGTTCGACCGGTTTACTGACCGAGCTCGTCGGGTCATCGTGCTGGCTCAGGACGAGGCCCGCATGCTGAACCACAACTACATCGGGACGGAACATATCCTCCTCGGGCTGATCCACGAGGGCGAGGGCGTCGCGGCCAAGGCGCTGGAGTCGCTCGGCATCTCGTTGGAGGCTGTCCGCGACCAGGTCGAAGAGATCATCGGCCAGGGGCAGCAGGCGCCCACCGGGCATATTCCGTTCACCCCGCGCGCCAAGAAGGTGCTCGAGTTGAGCATGCGCGAGGCGCTGCAGTTGAACCACCCCTACATCGGCACCGAGCACATTCTGCTGGGGCTGATCCGTGAGGGTGAGGGCGTCGCCGCCCAGGTGCTGATCAAGCTCGGCGCCGACCTCAACCGCGTGCGCAATCAGGTGCTGCAGTTGCTGTCCGGCTTCCAGGGTGAAGAGAAGCCGTCCACGGCGGGGGCGCCCGAGGCCCCGCAGCAGCAGGGAAATCAGACCATTCTCGACCAGTTCGGCCGCAACCTCACGCAGGCCGCGCGCGAGAACAAGCTCGACCCGGTGATCGGGCGCGAGAAAGAGATCGAGCGCGTGATGACCGTGTTGTCGCGCCGCACAAAGAACAACCCGGTGCTGATCGGCGAACCGGGCGTCGGCAAGTCCGCCTGCGTCGAGGGCCTCGCCCAGCAGATCGTGCGCGGTGACGTGCCCGAGACGCTGCGCGACAAGCAGATCTACACCCTCGACCTCGGCGCCCTGGTGGCCGGTTCGCGTTACCGCGGTGACTTCGAGGAGCGCCTGAAGAAGGTGCTGAAGGAGATCAAGACCCGCGGCGACGTGATCCTGTTCATCGACGAGATCCACACCCTCGTCGGGGCGGGCGCGGCCGAGGGCGCGATCGACGCGGCGTCCATTCTGAAGCCGATGCTCGCCCGCGGCGAACTGCAGACGATCGGCGCGACGACGCTCGACGAGTACCGCAAGCACATCGAGAAGGACGCGGCGCTGGAGCGCCGTTTCCAGCCGATTCAGGTGGCCGAGCCGAGCATCGCGCTCACCATCGACATCCTGAAGGGCCTGCGCGATCGCTACGAGGCGCACCACCGCATCACGATCACCGACGAGGCGCTCACCGCGGCGGCCCAGTTGGCCGATCGGTACATCGCCGACAGGTTCCTGCCCGACAAGGCGATCGACCTGATCGACGAGGCCGGCGCCCGGCTGCGCATCAAGCGCATGACCGCGCCGCCGGATCTGCGGGAGTTCGACGAGAAGATCGCGGGCGTCCGGCTGGAGAAGGAGGCGGCGATCGACGCTCAGGATTTCGAGCGCGCCGCCGGTCTCCGCGACGACGAGAAGAAGCTGCTGGTCGCGCGTTCCGAGCGCGAGAACCAGTGGAAGAACGGCGATCAGGGCGCCCCGCCCGAGGTGGGCGAGGAGGAGATCGCGGAGGTGCTGTCCGGCGCGACGGGCATCCCGGTCTTCAAGCTCACGGAGGAGGAGTCGGCTCGTCTGCTCCACATGGAAGACGAGATCGGCAAGCGCTACATCGGCCAGAACGACGCCGTGAAGGCGCTGTCGCGGTCGATCCGCCGCACGCGGGCCGGCCTGAAGGATCCGAAGCGTCCGTCCGGCTCGTTCATTTTCGCCGGCCCGTCCGGTGTCGGTAAGACCGAGCTGACGAAGGCGCTGACGGAGTTCCTGTTCGGCGACGAGGATGCGCTGATCACCCTCGACATGTCCGAATACTCCGAGAAGCATACGGCTTCGCGAATGTTCGGATCTCCTCCCGGCTACGTCGGGTACGAAGAGGGCGGCCAGCTCACCGAGAAGGTGCGCCGGAAGCCGTTCTCGGTCGTGCTCTTCGACGAAATCGAGAAGGCGCACCCCGACATCTTCAATTCGCTGTTGCAGATCCTCGACGAGGGCCGTCTGACGGACGCCCAGGGTCGCGTGGTGGACTTCAAGAACACCGTGATCGTGATGACGACGAACCTGGGCACTCGGGATATCTCGAAGTCCGTCAACCTGGGCTTCAGCCAGGTGGGCGACGAGGTGAACAGCTACGAGAAGATGAAGGCGAAGGTCAGCGACGAGCTGAAGCAGCACTTCCGTCCCGAGTTCCTGAACCGCGTCGACGAGATCGTGGTCTTCCATCAGCTCACGCAGAGCGACATCGAGCGCATCGTGGATCTGATGGTCGGCGAGATCGAGGCGCGCCTGCGGGATCGCGACATGGGCATCGTGCTGACGGACGCCGCGAAGACCCTCATCGCCAAGCGCGGGTTCGATCCCGTGCTGGGTGCGCGGCCGTTGCGCCGGGCGATTCAGCGCGATATCGAGGACATCCTCGCGGAGAAGATCCTGTTCGGCGACATCCATCCCGGCGAGATCGTCGTGGTGGACGTGGCGCCCGAGGGCGCGGAGTTGCCGTTCACCTTCACCGGCCAGCCGCGCACCGAATTCCCGGACCACGCTCCGACCGAGCTCTCCGGCGGCCCCACGGAGGCCTGAGCTCCGGCTCGTCCCCGACCGCTCAACTAGGACGCCCACGGCCCATCGGCCGGGGGCGTCCTGGCTTTTCTGCGCGTGAGCCTCAGCGCGCGTCGGCCTGGTTCGTGACGAGTTCCACGGGGCACGTCGGGCCCGGAGCCCGGGCGATCCGGCGGTCGCCGGTGAGCAGGGGCGCCTGCAGCGCCTCGGCCAGGGCCACGTAGGACGCGCCGTACACCGTCAGGTTGTCTCGCAGTTCCCAGCACCGCGCGATGAGCGGCACGTGATCGACCCGTCGCAGCGGCAGAACGCGGAGGTCTTCCAGGGCGAGGGCCGCCCGGCGGGCGTCGACCTGCCCGCTGCGCGCAAGACCCCGCCACACCGAGACGACCTCCAGATCGATGATGCTGGGTGCCGCCAGGTCCTCACCGCGCAGCCTGGCGCGGAGCGCGTCGCCCTCCGCGCCGTCGTCGAGCAGCGCGACGGCGAGGACGCTCGCGTCAACGACGAGCACGCTCGAACCGCAGCGCGCTGACCGCGTCCGCGAGGGCGAGCTGGCCTCCCGCTCGGCCGCCGGCCTGGTCGAGGACCTCCTCCAGCGTCGGTTGCGCGGCCTCCCGGATGAGCCGCGTCCGGAGGTATTCCTGCAGCGACTGGTGCGCCGCGGCGGCACGTTCGCGGAGGACGGCGTGCGTCTCCTCGGGGACGTCCTTGATCTGAATATTCGGCATGGAGCCAGTTTGGCGCCAATCAAGCCAGAATGGAACCGTCGGGCAACCGCGACGGGGTTCGTTTCCGGTCCCCGCACGACGTGCCCACGGGCCCGTGGCGGCCGACTGGGGCCGCCGCCCTCAGAGGCTCAGCGAGCCGGCGGCGTCCCGGGTGACCAGCGCGTCCGCGAGCAGGGACTCCAGCGCGCGGCGCGCCTGGGCGGCGTCCACCGGCCACGCTCCGAGGAGGTCGTTCTCGGCGACCGGCCCGGACGCCTCACGCAGCACCCCCAGCAGGACGCCGCGGCACTGCCGGTCGGTGCCGGCGTACGTCTGGGCGCGCCGCTCGGGGCCGTCCCAGGCCGGGTAGCCCCCCAGCCGCCACGCGCAGTCTCCGGCCACGGGGCACACCCCGCACCGGGGCTCGGTGGTGGCGACGCACACCTGCGCGCCGAGCTCCATCGCGGCCACCGACCAGAGCGGCGCCCCCTCCTCGGGCAGCCAGGACGCCGCGAGCTCCCGCTCCGCACGCGTCACGGACGCCGCCGGGTACGCCCGCCCGGACGCCAACCGGGCCAGCACGCGCCGCACGTTCGTGTCGAGGACGACGTGCCGGCGTCCGTACGCGAACGACGCCACCGCGGCCGCCGTGTACTCGCCGACGCCCGGCAGCGAGCGCAGGTCGTCCAGGTCGGCCGGAACCTCACCGCCGAACCGCTCCGCGATCGCCACGGACGCCGCCCACAGCCGCTGTGCGCGGCGTGGGTAGCCGAGACGTCCCCAGGCGCGCACGGCCTCGGCGGCCGGTTCGGCGGCGAGCGCGGCCGGCGTGGGCCAGCGCCCGAGCCATTCGAGCCACCGCGGCAGCACGCGCGTCACCGGCGTCTGCTGCAGCATGAACTCGCTGACCAGGACGCCCCACGGGCTCGCGCCCGCCGCCCGCCAGGGCAGGTCGCGGGCGTGGGCGGCGTACCAGGCGCAGACGTCCGCGACGATCTGCGCGCGGGGGCGGGGGGCTGGGTGCGTCTCGGGCCGTCCTGGGGCGGGAGGGTCTGGCATCCCGTCGCCCGCGGGGCCGCGGCGCGCGTCGGGGCTCACTGGTCGTATGCGGACGACTCGACGAGCCGCACCAGGCCGTCCCGGACGCGGCGCGCGGTGGCGAGCGAGACGCCGTCGACCGCGGCCAGCTCGGCCGCGCTCACGCCGAACAGGTTGTACAGCGACCCGAAGTGCTCGATGAGCCGGTCGATCGTGCGCGCCTGCAGCCGGGGGATCGTCGCCAACTGCCGAAGCCCCAGCGGACGCCGCGGGCCGTCGAGCGGCGCGCCCGGGTCGAGCGCGCGGGCGACCCGGACGAGGTCGAGGACCGCGTCGGGGTCGAGGGCGGCCAGCCGGCGTCCGAGCTCGGGGTCGCCCGGGTCGCGCCCGTAGTCGCGCAGGAGAAGGGTCACGAGGTCGTCCACGCCGGTCATCAGCTCGCGCACCTGCATGGAGACGAGCCGGCCGTCGGCGCCGAGCTCGACGAGGTAGGCGTCCAGTTCGGCTTCGAGCCGCCGCAGCAGCTCGACGCGCTGAGCCACGAGCGCGAGCTCGTGGAGGGTGACCTGGTCGGCGAGCTCGAGCAGGTTCAGCCGCTCGAGCTCCTCGTCGAGACGCCCCCGATAGCGCCCGAGTGCGGCGACGGCCTGGTTCGCCCTGACCATCAGGTGCTCGGGGTGCTCGATCGTCCGCCGGACGCTGGGCGTGAAGAGCGTGATCGTCGCCATGGACGCCGAGACCGTCACCACCGGCAGGCCGGTCTGGCGCGCGACGCGGTCGGCCGTGCGGTGCCTCGTGCCGGTCTCGGCGGTCTCGATCTCGGCGCGCGGCATGAGGTGGACGCTCGCCGCCCGGATGCGCGTCAGGTCGCCGCTGAGGGTGATCGCCCCGTCCATCTTCGCGAGTTCGCGCAGGGCGGTGGGGGTGAACGGGGCGTCGATGGCGAACCCGCCGGTGCTCAGCCCGCGCAGCTCGTCGTTCTCGCCGAGCACGATGAGCGCGCCGGTGTGCCCGTTGACGATGCGGTCGAGGCCGTCGCGCAGCGTGGTGCCGGGGGCGATCAGGGCGATGCGTGCCAGCAACGCGGGGTCGCTCGGGACGGGCTGGGCGCCGGGCGACGGGCTGGACACGGGCGAACCTCCGAGGGTGGGACGGGTGCGCCCCAGCATAATCGGGCGTTCAGCGGGCGAGCTTCGGCGGCTGGTTCTGATCTTCCCGCGTCTGCCAGGCGCGCAGGTGCGTCACCGCGCCCATCGAGTGGGTGTACTCGCTGTAGACCACGTCGAGCGCCTCGGCGACCGTCGGCGTCTCGATCACCCGGAGCTCACCGGCGGACGCCAGCCGCTCCGACCCCGTCGGCACGATCGCCGCCCGGAACCCGAGCCGCTGCGCCTCGGCCAGCCGCCGCGCCGTCCCCGGAACGCGGCGCAACTCGCCCGACAGGCCCACCTCGCCGAGCGCGACGATGCGCTGCTTCGGCGTCCAATCCAGCGTCGCCGACGCCACGGCCACGGCCGTGGCCAGGTCGGCCGCAGGGTCGGCCACCCGGACGCCGCCCACCGTCGAGACGAACACGTCGCGGTGGTGCAGCTTCACCCGCGCCCGCCGCTCGAGCACGGCCAGCCCCATCGTCACGCGGCCGAACTCGAGGCCCTGCGTCACCCGCCGCGGCACCTGCAGGGCGCTCGGCGCGACGAGGGCCTGCACCTCGGCCAGCAGCGGACGCCGCCCCTCCAGCGTCACCGTCACGCACGTGCCCCCGCTCGGACGGCTCTGCGACGACGTGAACAGCCCCGACGGGTCGGCCACCTCGTGGATGCCCCGCTCGGACATCTCGAAGCACCCCACCTCGTCGGCTGGCCCGAAGCGGTTCTTCGCCGCCCGGACCATCCGGAACCCCGAGTGCCGCTCGCCCTCGAACGAGAGCACCACGTCGACCAGATGCTCGAGGGTACGGGGCCCGGCGATCGACCCCTCTTTGGTGACGTGCCCGATGATCAGTACCGCCATGCCGCGCTGCTTCGCCACCCTCACCAGGGCGTTCGTCACCTCCCGCACCTGCGACACCCCGCCCGCGGAGCCGTCGGTGTCGCCGGCGGCGACGGTCTGCACCGAGTCGAGCACCAGCAGGCTGGGGGAGAGCTGTTCGATGTGGCCGAGGATCGTGCCGAGGTCGTTCTCGGCGGCCAGATACAGCTCGCGCGTCACGGCGCCCGTGCGGTCGGCCCGCCGGCGCACCTGGGACGCCGACTCTTCCGCCGTCACGTACAACGTCGGACGCCCGCCCCGCGCCCATTGGGCCGCCACCTCGAGCAGCAATGTCGACTTGCCGACCCCGGGCTCGCCCGCCAGCAGGATGACCGCCCCCGGGACCAGGCCGTCGCCCAGCACCCGGTCGAGTTCGGCGATGCCCGTGGGCACCCCCGCCGCCTCGTCGGCCGGGACCTCGGCGATGCTCACCGCGCGTGCGGTGGGGCTCTGCGCCCGGGTCTGGGACGCGGTGCCGCCGACCGGGGCGATGCTGCCCCAGGCCTGGCACTCTTTGCAGCGGCCCACCCAGCGCGGCGTGGTCCACCCGCACTCGGTGCAGCGGAGTTGGGAAGTCGGGGTCTTGGCCATGCACCCCACGCTAGAGGGCGGCCCCGACAGTTTTTCTCGCGGCGCTCGGCTACAGCCGCACGAGCCCGTTGGGCGTCTCGAACGTGACGGCGTCGATGCCGGGCTGGCCGTTCGGGGCGGTGAACTCGAACTCGACCCCGTCGAAGGTGTCGCCCAGCTCGAAACCGAGCCAGGCGTCGACCCGGTGGCGGCTGCCCGCGATCTCGATCTTGCGCAGTTCCACCGACCCCTGACCGAGGGCCGACGGCCGGACGTCCGGCTCGCTGATCCACCGGATGAAGTACGGCAGCTGCGGGTCGTTCAGCAGGCCCCTCACGCCGATCTGCTCCCACTCGAGCCGGCGGCCGTCGGGGAACTGCCGCGAGCCGTGCACGGCCTCGCGGCCCAGCCGCTCCTCGAACGGGCGCAGGTCGTCCACCTCCATGACCCAGGCCATCCACCCGCCACCCATCGCGGTGCGGGCGCGCACGGCCTGCCCGAACGGCGCCTTGTCGGCGGCCGGGTGCTCCAGCACCTCGACGACCTCCAGGTATTGGGAATGCGTGAGCGGCAAGACGTGATTCCTGGTCCCGAAGCGGGGGTGGAATCCACCGTCCTTAAACTTCGCGCCGAGCTTTTCCTCCAGGCTCGCGACGGCGGGCAGCAGGCCCTCCGGTCCGGCCGCGAAGGACAGATTCGCGATGTTCATGACCGCCATTCAAGACCATGAACGCGTGAGTCGTGAAATCGGGCCCCTCTGCGCCGTTTCACGTCCGCTCTAGCGAAACGTGTTCGCTCGGGCGCCGCGTCCAAGAGGGGAAGCCGCGGCGTCCTACACTGACGGCCATGTCGAGCCCCGCCCCGGACGCCGCCCCCGTCGCGCCTCGCTGGGGCGTCGAGGTGTGGCTGGTGCTCGGCATCTCGCTGGGGCAGTCGGCGATCTACTCGATCCTGTCGATCGCCGACAAGCTCACGCGGCCCCAGCCGTTGAATCAGCAGACGACGACGATCAACAACTCGGTGACGCCCGATCGCCCGTGGCTCGACCTGTCCTACCAGATCGCCGGGATCGTCTTTCCGGTCATCCCCGCGCTGCTCGCGCTGTATTTGTTGCGGCTTTCCGGCGACCGGGACGCGATCGGCTTCGATCTGCGGCGTCCCGGCTTCGATCTCTCCCGCGGGGTGGGGGCTGCCGCGCTCATCGGCATCCCGGGGCTCGGCCTGTACTTCGCGGCCCGTGCGTTCGGCTTCAACACGAACGTCGCCCCGGCCAACCTCGCCGAGAATTGGTGGACGGTCCCGGTGCTCGCGGGCCTCGCCGTCATGAACGGAGTGCTGGAGGAGGTCATCATGCTCGGCTTCCTCTTCGCCCGGTTCGTGCGGCTGCGCTGGACGCCGTGGGCGTACGTCCTCACGAGCGCGGTCATCCGGGGCGCCTACCACCTCTACCAGGGCTTCGGCGGCTTCGTGGGCAACCTCATCATGGGCGTCGTCTTCGGCCTGCTCTACCTGCGCTGGCGGCGGGTGGGCCCGCTCGTGGTGGCCCACGTCATCCTCGACCTGGTGAGCTTCATCGGGTACGCGCTGCTGGCGCCCTACACCGACCTCTTCTAAGCCTGTTCCGCGCCCGGCGAGCCCCATCGCCCCGCGACCGCCGGCGGACGGGATGCTGCCCCTCCCGCAGGCGAGCGGCTAGGCTGGCCCCCATGCGTGTTGGAGTGTTTGGAGCGACCGGCCAGGTCGGCAGGGTCATGCGCGCGCTGCTCGCTGAGCGCGATTTCCCCGTCGACGAGATCCGCTACTTCGCGTCCGCGAAGTCGGCAGGCACGACCCTGCCGTGGAAGGACAAGCAGATCACGGTCGAAGACACGGCCACCGCCGACTTCTCCGGCCTCGACATCGCGATCATGTCCGCGGGCGCGTCCATGTCGCGCGAGTACGCCCCGAAGGTGGCGGCGGCCGGCGCGACGATCGTCGACAACAGCTCGGCCTGGCGCCGCGATCCCGACGTGCCGCTGGTCGTCAGCGAGGTCAACCCCGAGGACGCGGTGAATCCGCCCAAGGGCATCATCGCCAACCCGAACTGCACCACGATGGCGGCCATGCCCGTGCTCAAGCCGCTGCACGACGCCGCGGGGCTCGCCCGGCTGCAGGTCGCCACCTACCAGGCCACCTCGGGCTCCGGCCTCAAGGGCGTCAAGGCGCTCGCCGACCAGGCGCGCGCCGACGTCGCGAACGAGAACCTCGAGAAGCTCGCGCTCGACGGCAACGCCGTCGGCACGCCCGACGACCTGGGCCCCTACGTCCACCCGATCGCGTTCAACGTGGTCGCGCTGGCCGGCAGCCTGGTCGACGACGGCAGCGGCGAGACCGACGAAGAGCAGAAGCTGCGCAACGAGTCCCGCAAGATCCTGCACATCCCCGAGCTTCCGGTCTCGGGCACGTGCGTGCGCGTCCCGGTGTTCACGAGCCACTCGCTGGCGATCCACGCCGAGTTCGACCGGCCGATCAGCCCCGAGGAGGCGACGGACCTGCTGAAGGACGCCCCGGGCGTCCGGTTGGTCGACGTCCCCAGCCCGCTGGAGGCGGCAGGCGCCGACGTGGTGCTCGCGGGCCGCATTCGGCAGGATCAGGCGGTGCCCGACGGGCGCGGTCTCATCCTGTTCGTGGTGGGCGACAACCTGCGCAAGGGGGCCGCGCTCAACGCGGTGCAGGTCGCCGAACTGCTGGCCACCAAGTGAGCGGCCACGTCGCGATCATCGGCACCGGCGTGATGGGGGAGACCCTGCTCGCCGGCCTGCTCCGCGGAGGGTGGGACGCCGAACAGATCGTCGGCGCCGACCGCCGCGGCGCGCGGCGCGACGAGCTCGAGCGGCGCTACGGCGTCCGGATGGAGACGAACGCGGACGCCGTGGTCGGCGCCGACGTCGTCGTCCTGGTCGTGAAGCCGCAGGATCTGCCGGAGTTGCTGCCCGAGATCCGCGAGCACGTCGAGGCGTCCACGCTCGTCATGTCGCTGTGCGCCGGCGTCGCGACCGGCAAGGTCGAATCGGGGCTCGCCGAGGGCGTCCCGGTGATCCGCGTCATGCCGAACACGCCCGCGCAGGTGTCGGAGGGCATGGCCGCGATCTCGGGCGGCGTCCACGCGACGACCGAGCATCTCGAGAAGGCCACGCAGATCATGTCGGCCGTCGGCAAGGTCGTCACCGTCCCCGAGAAATACCAGGACGCGGTGACCGCCATCTCCGGGTCGGGGCCTGCGTACCTGTTCTTCGTCGTCGAGGCGATGATCGACGCCGGCGTCATGCTCGGCCTCCCGCGCGACATCTCGACCGTGCTGGTGAACCAGACGATGTTCGGCTCGGCCAAGCTGCTCGTCGAGAGCGGCGAGCACCCGACCGTGCTGCGCGAGCGCGTCACGTCGCCGGGCGGCACGACCGCGGCGGCGCAGCGCCAACTCGAAGAGCGCAGCGTGAAGGCCGCCTTCATGACCGCGATGGAGGCGGCGCGGGATCGCAGCGCCGAGATGGGCCGCTGAGCCCCGACAACCTGTCTGCGGCGTCCGGCCGGGCGCCGGACGCGCACGAGCGCACCGCCGGGGGTTCCGGCGGCGAAGAAGGTCGGCGCGACCTCGATCTGCTGCCCAAGGCGCACCTCCACCTGCACTTCACCGGGTCGATGAGCGTCGACACGCTGCGCGACGTCGCGGCCATCGCGGGCCTCGACATGCCCGACTCCCTGCTGGACACGATCGCGCTTGAACTGCCTCCCGACAAGCGGGGATGGTTCCGCTTCCAGCACCTGTACGAGACCGCCCGGCGAGCCGTGCGCACCGAGGAGGCGATGCGGCTCGTCATGCGCCGCGCCGTCGAGGACGACGCCCGCGAGGGCTCCCGGCGCCTGGAGTTGCAGATCGACCCGTCCGGCTACGCGCCCTACGTCGGCGGGCTCTCCCGCGCCCTGGACATCGCGATCGACGAGGCGCGGCAGGCGTCCGAGGCGACCGGGGTGAGCGTCGCGCTGATCGTCGCGGCGTCCCGGCGCCGGCACCCGCTGGACGCCCGCACCCTCGCCCGCCTCGCCGCCCGCTACGTGGGTGACGGCCCGGGGGAGGTCGTCGGGTTCGGGCTCAGCAACGACGAGCGCGCCGGCGACACCGCCGAGTGGGGTCACGCGTTCCGGCTCGCCGAGCGGGCCGGGCTGGCGAGCGTGCCGCACGGGGGCGAGCTGCTGGGGCCCTCGCACATCCGGCGGGTCATCGAGCACCTCGACCCGGTGCGGCTGGGGCACGGCGTCCGGGCGTCGGAGGACCCGGCGCTGGTCGCCGAGATCGTCCGGCGCGGCATCGCCCTGGAGCTCTGCCCGACGTCGAACGTGAACATGGGCGTGTTCGCCGAGCAGGCGAACGTGCCGCTGCGGCCGCTCGTGGACGCCGGCGTCCGCATCGCGCTGTCGGCCGACGATCCGCTGCTGTTCCTGTCGCGGCTGACCGACCAGTACCGCGTCGCGCGGGACGTCCACGGCTTCTCGGACGCCGAGCTGGCCGGGCTCGCGAAGGCGAGCTTCGCGGCGTCCACGGCCGGAGACGACGACAAGCGCCGCTGGGACGCCGAGGTGGACGCCTGGCTCGCCGGCGGCCCGAGCGAACCGCAGGCGCCGCCTGAGGGCGGCGTCCGGGCTGCCCGCATTTCGACAACGCCGACGGACGCCGGGTAAGATCTGGTTCTTGGGCTGCCCAACGCGGTGCCCGACAAGATCTACAACAACTATTGGCAATCCCCGATCCGAGCGCCGGGTCGGAGGCAGAGGGGTCGACACGTGGGTTCGGTCATCAAGAAGCGCCGCAAGCGGATGGCGAAGAAGAAGCACCGCAAGCTGCTGAAGAAGACGCGTATTCAGCGCCGCCGCGCCGGCAAGTAGGCCGGGGCGCACCCGTCGTGAGCGCTGAGCTACGCGTCGTCGTGCTCGTGCGCGACGGGTGCCACCTGTGCGAGGAGGCGCTGCGCATCATCGACGCGGTCTGCCGGGACGCGGAGGCGTCCTGGCAGGCCGTTGACGTCGATGGCGATGCGTCTCTTCGCGCTCGCTACACCGATCACGTCCCGGTGACGTTCGTCGACGGGGAGCAGTTGTCCTTGTGGTTCGTGGACGCGGACGCCCTGCGCGCCGCGCTCGCCGGGTAGCGTCCATGCTCGCCGTGCCCAGTGCGCCGGGGCTGCGGCCGTCACGTACAGTAGGGGCGATCACGCGCCTCGACCGTCCCCAAGGAGAACCATGCAGCCCACCGTCGTGCATGTCTGCCGACACGGTCAGGTCGAGAACCCCGACCACGTCCTCTACGGGCGATCCCCGGGCTACCACCTCTCCGAGCTTGGGTTTCGCATGGCCGACCAGCTGGGTGAGTACTTCGCCGACGTCCCGGTGACGCACCTGCGCTGCTCCCCGCTGGAGCGGGCGCGCGAGACGATGGCCCCGATCGCGGCGAACTTCCCGGGGCAGGAGATCACGATCGATCCGCGGCTCATCGAGGCCGCGAACGCGCTCGAGGGGCAGAGCTTCGGCCGCTACAACCAGCGGCTGCTGCTGCCGAAGAACCTGCGGCATCTGTGGAACCCGCTGCGGCCGAGCTGGGGCGAGCCCTACACGACGATCCGCGACCGCATGCTCGCGGCGATCAGGGACGCGGCGGCGGCCACGCCGGGCGGCCAGGCCGTCGTCGTCAGCCATCAGTTGCCGATCTACATGGCTCGTCTGGCCACCGAGGGCCGCCGCCTGCAGCACAACCCGGCGACGCGTGAGTGCCGGCTGGCGTCCGTGACGTCGTTCACCTTCCACGGCGACCACATCGTCCGGGTCGACTATGCCGAGCCGGCGGCGTCGCTGTACCCGCCGAAGAAGAAGATGTTCCGTCCGGGGATGTGAGCGTGCGTCGCCTCGTCCCGTCACTGCTCGCCGCCTGCCTGCTGCTGGCCGGCTGCGGGGCGCGTCCGTCCGGTGAGGGCGGGTTCGTGTCGGGCGATGGGGCCCTCACCCGCGTCCCGGTCGCGCAGCGGTCGGACGCCCCGGCGATCGCCGGGCCGACCCTCGGCGGCGGCTCGTTCGACGCGTCCCGGCACCGGGGGAAGGTGATCGTCTACAACGTGTGGGGCTCGTGGTGCGCGCCCTGCCGCAAGGAGGCGCCGGCGCTCGTCGCGGCGTCCGAGCGTACGAAGGAGCAGGCGGTCTTCGTCGGCATCAACACCCGCGACCTCGACCAGGCGCCGGCGGAGGCGTTCGTCCGGGCGTTCGGCGTCCCGTACGCGAACGTGTTCGATCCACAAGGCCAGTTGCTGCTGAAGTTCGGCAGCGAGCTGCCGCCGTCGGCGATCCCGAGCACGATCGTGGTCGATCCGCAGGGGCGCGTCGCGGCGCGTATTCTCGGCGAGACCACGGAGGCGACGCTCGTCGGCCTCGTGGACGACGTGGCGAAGGGGGAGTGATGACGCCGCTCGACATCGGGGCCTGGGCCCAGGAGGCCGTCGGCGGCTCGATGCTGCTCGCGATGCCCGTGGCGCTGCTCGCCGGGCTCGTGTCGTTCTTCAGCCCGTGCGTCCTGCCGCTGCTCCCGGGCTATCTGTCGTACGCGACCGGGCTGGCGGCGTCCCAGATCGTCTCGGGGGAGACGCGGGCGGCCCGCGGCCGCATCGTGGCCGGCACGAGCCTGTTCGTGGCCGGTTTCGCCGTGGTGTTCGTGAGCTCGGGCGCCCTCTTCGGCGGGCTGGGCAGCCTGCTGAAGACGTACCAGTCGGTGATCAACGTGGTCGTGGGCGGGCTGTCGATCGTGCTGGGGCTGATCTTCGCCGACGTCCTGAGGTTCGGACGCCGCACCGTGCGGCTCAACAGCGCTCCCCGCGTCGGGGTGGCGAGCGCGCCGCTGCTCGGGCTCGTGTTCGGGCTGGGCTGGACGCCGTGCATCGGCCCCGCGCTGTCGGTGGTGCTGAACCTGGCGCTGAACGAGGCGACGGCCGTCCGCGGGGCGATCCTCGCGCTGGTGTACGCCCTGGGGCTCGGGCTGCCCTTCCTGGCGTTCGGGCTCGCGTTCACGAAGCTGTCGGGCACGCTCGCCTGGGTGCGGGCGCGCGGGCCGCTGCTGCAGCGCGTCGGCGGGGCGTTGATGATCGCCGTCGGCATCCTGCTCGTCACGGGGTGGTGGGACGTGCTGATGGCCTACGCCCGCTCGTGGGCGTCCGGCTGGGGTCTGCCGATCTGATGGCGCGCCGCGACGCCGCGCCGCTGTCGGCGGCCGAATTCCTCCGCTTCTGCTGGACGCAGCTCACGAGCATGCGCACCGCGCTCGTCCTGCTGTTCGCGTTCGCGCTGGCGGCGCTGCCGGGGTCGCTGATCCCGCAGCGTCCGGTGAACCCGGTGCGCGTGACCGACTTCATCCGCGACAACCCGACGCTCGGCCGGTTCTACGACGCGGTCGGGCTGTTCGACGTCTACGCGTCGTGGTGGTTCGCCGGCATCTACCTGCTGCTGCTCGTCTCGCTGGTCGGGTGCATCGTCCCGCGGATCGGCACGTACGTCCGCGCCCTGCGCACCCCGCCGCCCCGGACGCCCCGGCGGCTCTCCCGCCTCCCCGAGAGCGTCGCGGGCGCGTCCGCCCTGGCGCCCGGCGAGGCCCTGGACGCCGCGGAGTCCTGGCTGACCAAGCGGCGGTTCCGCGTCCGCCGGCAGGACGACTCCGTTTCCGCCGAGCGCGGTTACCTGCGCGAGTTCGGCAACCTGCTCTTTCATGTGAGCCTCGTGTTCGTGCTGGCCGGCATCGCCTGGAGCAGCCTGTTCGGCTACAAGGGCTCGGTGATCGTCGTCGAGGGGCAGGCGTTCAGCAACAACCTGTCGCAGTACGACGACTTCAGCGCCGGCGGGGCGTTCAATCCGAGCCAGCTCGTGCCCTTCACGATCTGGGTCGACCGGTTCGACGCCAAGTTCGAGCTGGGCCGCGTCCAGCGCGGGGCGGCGCGGCAGTTCACGGCCCACGTCCGGACGGCGGAGGGCGCCGGCGCGCCCGTCCCCAGCACGATCGAGGTGAACCACCCGCTCACGTTCGGCGGCACGTCGGTCCATCTGATCGGGCACGGCTACGCCCCGGTCGTCACGGTGACGGACGCCTCCGGCCAGACCGCGTTCTCCGGCCCGGTCGTCTTCCTGCCGCAGGACGGCAACTTCACCTCCCAGGGCGCCATCAAGGCCCCGGACGCCCGCCCCCAGCGGCTCGGGTTCGAGTGCTTCTTCCTGCCCACGGCCGTCGTCGACGAGCGCGGCCCGCACTCCGTCTTCCCGGACGCCTTCGCGCCGCAGCTGTTCTGCAACGCCTGGTCGGGGGCGCCGCGCCAGGAGACGGGGCGTCCGGAGAGCGTGTACTCCCTCGACAAGGCCGGGCTCACGCAGTTGTCGCAGAACGGGCGCGTCGTGAACTTCCGGCTCGAGCCCGGCCAGGTCGTCGACCTGCCCGGCGGCGCGAAGCTCGAGTTCCGCGACTGGAAGCGCTGGACCAAGCTGCAGGTCTCCTCGACCCCGGGCCTGCCACTGACGTTCGGGGCGATCGTCGTCGCGGTGACCGGCCTGTGCCTGTCGCTGTTCGTGCGGCCGCGGCGCCTGTTCGTCCGGGTGGGCGAGCGGACCGAGGTCGGCGGCCTCGATCGCGCGGACGCCCGCGTCGGCCTCGCCGACGACGTGGCCGCCCTCGCGGCCGCGGTGGGCCTGCCCGACGCGCGACCCGCGCACGAACCCGCGCACGAACCCGCGGGGGACCCGCAGCACGAACCCGAGAAGGAGGACGCGTGACCGCGGACGTCATGGGCTACTACTCGTTCCTCGCGATGGTCACCTCGGCGGTGATCTACCTGGTCGCGTTCGCGGCGTTCAGCGCCGAGTGGGCGAGCGCGCGCAACCTGGACGCCGGGGGCCACGAGCCCGACGCGGCGCGGGAGAGCGCCGACCGCCTGCGCGTCGACAAGTACGGGCGCATCGGCCTCGCGCTCACGTGCGTGGGGCTGCTCAGCCACGTCGCCGGGGTGGTGCTCCGTGGGGTGGCCGGACGCCGGGCCCCCTGGGGCAACATGTACGAGTTCGTGACCGTGTCGCTCGCGTTCGCGGCGGCGGCCATGCTCGTGCTCGCGATGCGCCGCGGGCAGCGCTGGCTCGGCCTGCCGACGACGCTGCTTCTGACGATCGGGCAGGGCCTGGCCGTGACGGTCTTCTACGTCGACGTCGCCCCGCTGGTGCCGGCGCTGCACTCGGTGTGGTTCGTCGTCCACATCGTCGCGGCGTGTGCGTCGGGGGCGATGTTCAACCTGGGCGCGATCGCGTCCGTCCTCTACCTGATCCGGACGCGCGCGGAGGCGCGCGGCGGCGTCCGGGGTTATCTGGCGCGCGTGCCCGACTCGCGCGCGCTCGATCGCTTCGCTTACCGCGTGCACGCGTTCGCGTTCCCGCTGTGGACGTTCACGATCGCCGCCGGCTCGATCTGGGCCGAGTACGCGTGGGGGCGCTACTGGGGGTGGGACCCGAAGGAGACGTGTTCCCTGGTCACGTGGGTGGTCTACGCGGCCTACCTGCACGCGCGCGCCACCGCCGGGTGGCAGGGGCGTCCGGCCGCGTGGCTGGCGGTCGTCGGCGTGGTGAGCTTCTGGTTCAACTTCGTCGGCATCAACCTGCTCGTGAGCGGCCTGCATTCCTACGCGGGGATCTGAGCGGAGCCGCTATCCCCGCGTGAAAGAATGCGGTTTATGCAGCATTTTGATCTGTGCATCATCGGCTCCGGTTCGGGTAATTCCCTGATCGACGAGCGCCTCGACGACCAGACGATCGCGCTGGTCGACGACGGCCGCTGGTTCGGCGGGACCTGCCTGAACGCCGGCTGCATCCCCACGAAGATGCTCGCGCTCCCGGCCGACGTCTGCCGGACGCCCGAGCTGGGCGCCCGCGTCAACGTCGCCGTCGACCCGCCGCGCGTCGACTGGCCCGGGCTGCGCGACCGGGTCTTCGGCCGCACGGACGGCATCTCGCAGGCGGGCGAGCGGTGGCGCGAGCAGGCGTCCAACGTGACGCTGTTCCGCGAGACCGCGGAGTTCGTCGGCGAGAAGACGCTGCGTGTCGGCGAGGAGACGATCACGGCCGACCAGTTCGTGATCGCGGCCGGCTCGCGGCCGCGGGTGCCCGACCTGCCGGGCATGGACGACCCGGCGCTGACGGGCCGGCTGCACACGTCCGACACGATCATGCGGGTCGAGGAGCTGCCCGAGTCGCTGGTGATCCTCGGCGGTGGGTTCATCGCCGCCGAGTTCGCCCACGTGTTCTCGTCGTTCGGCACGAAGGTGACGGTCGTGAACCGCTCCGACCGGCTGCTGCGCCGCGAGGACGCCCTGATCGCCGAGCGGTACACCGATGCGGCCGCCCGGCACTACACGCTGCGGCTCAACCAGCACGTCGTGGCGCTTGAAGAGGGCACGCACGGACGCCTGCGCGTCGTCACCGAGGACGCCGACGGCGTCCACTACGGCTTTCAGGGCGACCTGGTGCTCTGCGCGCAGGGCCGCGTCCCGAACGGGGCGCGGCTGCGGGTGGACGCGGCGGGCGTCCGGATGGACGCGCACGGACTCGTGGTCGTCGACGAATATCAGCGGACGAACGTCCCGGGCATCTGGGCGCTCGGTGACGTCAGCAACCCCTACCAGCTCAAGCACGTCGCGAACCACGAGGAACGCGTCGTGCAGCACAACCTGCTGCATCCTGACGACCTCGTCGCGTCCGACCGCCGGTTCGTCCCGCCGCACGGCGTGTTCACCGACCCGCAGATCGCGTCGGTGGGCCTCACCGAGGACGCCGCCCGCGCGGCCGGCCACGACGTGGCCGTGGCCGTCCAGGAGTACGCGTCGGTCGCGTACGGCTGGGCGCTGAACGACGAGGGGCACTGCGTGAAGCTGGTCGCCGATCGGGCGACCAAGCACCTGCTCGGGGCGCACATCATCGGGCCGCAGGCGACGCTGCTGATCCAGCCGGTCATCCAGGCGATGTCGACGGGCGTCGACGTCCCGACGATGGCGCGCGGCCAGTACTGGATTCATCCGGCCCTGACCGAGGTGATCGAGAACGCCCTGCTGTCTTTGGGGATCGAGGCGGACGCGTGAGCCGGGTGAGCCGCGTCGGCGGCTTCAGTCGCACCGGTCGGCGCATCGCCGTCCTGGCCGCGCTCGCGCTGCTGGGCGGCTGCGGGGCGTCGCCCGCGGCGTCCCCGGGCGAGAGCGGCACGGGCGGGAACCAGAGTGGCGCGCCGACGGCCGGGGCGTCGGCGTCCGGCCAACCGTCCGCGGGGGCGTCCGGATCGCCGGGCGCGTCGGGGCCGCCCGGGGCGTCGGGGGTCTCGTGCGCCGCCGCCGCGGCGGGCATGCCGCTGGACGTGCGGGTCGGGCAATTGCTCGTCTCTCCGGTGCAGGACACGCTCGACCAGGCGGAGGCGTCCGCGATCACGGACGCGCACGTGGGGTCGGTGATCCTGATGGGCAAGTCGTCGCGGGGCGTCGCGGCGACGCGCGCGATCACCGACGAGGTGCGGGGCCTCGGCGTCCCGGGGTCGCCGGCGGGGCCCGTGGAGACGCTCGTGACCGTCGACCAGGAGGGCGGCCTAGTGGTGCGGCTGAGCGGCCCGGGGTTCGACCCGATGCCGTCGGCCGCCGAGCAGGCGCGCCTTTCGGACGCCGAGCTGACCAGGCGCGCGACCCGCTGGGCGCAGCAGTTGAAGGCCGCGGGCGTCCATCTGGACCTGGCGCCGGTCGCCGACATCGTGCCGGCGGCGAAGGCGTCCTCGAACGAGCCGGTCGGCAAACTGGGCCGCGGCTACGGCTCGGACGCCCGCGTGGTCGCCGACAAGGTCGGCGTGTTCGTCCGGGCGTTCCGGGGGGCGGGGCTCGGCTCGACGGCGAAGCACTTCCCGGGGCTCGGCGAGGTGACCGGCAACACCGACTTCGCCGCGCGCGTGGTCGACCCGGTGACGTCCGCGGGGGACGGCCGCGACGCCGGCTTCCGGTCCGCGGTGGCCGCCGGCGTGGACTCGGTGATGGTCTCCACCGCCGTCTACCCGCGCATCGACCCCGACAACCCGGCCGCGTTCTCGCCGGCGGTCGTCGCCCTGGTGCGCGACCGGCTGGGCTTCGACGGCGTGATCAGCAGCGACGACCTGGGCGTGGCGAAAGTGATGGAGGGCGTCCCGGCGGCGGAGCGCGGCGTGCGGTTCGTGCGCGCCGGCGGCGACCTCGCGATCAGCGTGGACGCCGCGGTGACCCGGCAGATGGCGTCCGGGCTGGTGAAGGCCGCGCAGGGCGATCCGGCGTTCGAGCGGCGCGTGACCGACTCGACCGGGCGCGTGCTGGCGCTGAAGGCGCGCTACGGCCTGGTGAGGTGCGGCGCCTGATCAGGGCTCGACGCGCAGCTGCTTCTGCACCTGGCGGGCCGTCTGCAGCAGTTCCGGACGGCTGTCGGGGATCGACGCGTAGTAGATGCTGGACGCCTCGGCCCCCGTCGCCACGATCACGATGATCGCGGTCTCGCCCTTCTCGCGCAGGCCCGGGATGTCGAAGGAGAGGTGCATCTCGACCTCCCAGGCGTCCTTACCGCCGACCGTCGTCGCGCGGTTCACGACGTCGCGACGGTTCACGTCCGCGTCGGCGTAGAAGACGCCGAGCACGCACTTGGAGACGATCTCGCTGCCCTGCTGCGGGCTGAAGAAGCCGTCGCCGGCGACCAGCTCGCCGACCAGCACGGACGCCACCCACGACGACCCGCGCCCGTCGAAGTTGTTCTCGGTGACGACCTCCTGGGTCGCGGTGTCGCGCCCGAATGGGACGCGGTCGTCGGGGTGCGGCGAGCCCCACGGCGAGCCGAGCGCCGGGTAGGAGAGCTTGCCGCCGACGATGCGGCCGTCGGCGGTCCGGTGCGAGGGGTTGGTCGGCTGCGCGCTCGGGTCGATGTTGCGCTTCGGGCACACGTCGCCCGTCGGGTTGGACGCCGGCGGCGTCCCACCGAACGGCCCGATGCCCGCGCCGCGCAGCAGCGTGTAGCCGCCCACGATCATGCCGATGACGAGGACGCCGATCAGCACCCACCAGCCGATGCCGCGGCCCGCGCGTGGCGGGGTGGGGTAGCCGGCGTCCGGGTCGAACCCGGCCTGGCCGGCTTCGCGAATGGTGCCCCGATCCTGCCCATACTGGCCGCCCGGCTGCCGCAGCGAGCCGGCGCGGCCCTGGCCGTGGCCGAGCTGGATCGGCTGGCTGCCGCTCGGCGCGCTCGCGCCCGGCGTCCCGGCGCCGCCGTTGCCCCAGCCGGTGGAGGCCCCCGGACCCGCGGGGATCTCGGCCCCCGGCATCGCCGGCGGAACCGGGGGAGGGGCATACGGGTTGGGTGAGAGCGCCGACGACCACGCCGAGCCGTCCCAGTAGCGGAACATGCCCGGCGCGCCGCCCGGATCCGGATGCCAACCCGCGTTGCTCATGGCGCCATCCTAGGTGGCCCGACTTTCCCGGCTCGGACGCCGGCCCGCCCCTGGGCGTGGCGGCGGGCGTCGGCGTCCTTCGTTCTGCTTCCGAAACGGAAGCAGAACGAAGTGAGTGGGCGAGGGGGTTCCGGGAACGCGGACGGGGCAGGCCCGAGTGGGCCTGCCCCGTGCCGGCGGCGCGCCGGCTGCACGGCGCGCGGTCCCGCGTCCGCGTGCCGAAGGGGGCTCACGGAGGCGGGGGTCTGTTACCCGAACCGGCCGGTGATGTAATCCTCGGTCGCCTGGACGTCGGGCTTGGAGAAGATCTTCTCCGTCGGGCCCATCTCGATGAGCTTGCCCGGCGCGCCGGTGCCGGCGATGTTGAAGAAGCCGGTCTGGTCGGAGACGCGTGCGGCCTGCTGCATGTTGTGGGTCACGATGACGATCGTGTAGTTCTCCTTGAGCTCGCCGATCAGGTCCTCGATGGCGAGCGTCGAGATCGGGTCGAGGGCGGAGCACGGCTCGTCCATCAGCAGGACGTCGGGGCGCATCGCGATGGCGCGGGCGATGCAGAGACGCTGCTGCTGGCCGCCGGAGAGGCCGGACCCCGGCAGGTTGAGCCGGTTCTTGACCTCCTCCCACAGGTTGGCGCCGCGCAGGGCCTGCTCGCAGAGGTCGTCTTGGCTGGAGCCGGACACCTTCTGGTGGTTCAGCCGGACTCCCGCCAGCACATTCTCCTTGATGGACATCGTCGGGAACGGGTTCGGCCGCTGGAACACCATGCCGATCTGGCGGCGCACCTCGACCGGGTCGACGCCCTGGCCGTACAGGTTGTGGCCGTCGAGGAGCACCTCGCCCTCGACGTAGGCGCCGTTGATGACCTCGTGCATGCGGTTCAGGGTGCGCAGCACCGTCGACTTGCCGCAGCCGGACGGCCCGATGAACGCCGTCACCGAGCGCGGCTCGATCGTCATGTTGACGTCTTCCACCGCCCGGAACTTCCCGTAGTAGATGTTGAGGTCGCGAGCTTCGATTCGCTTGGACATGTCGGCTTCTTTCTCCCGTACCGGGTGGTCAGCGCCCGGCCTTGGGGGCGAAGTGGCGGGCGATCAGACGGCCCACCAGGTTGAGGGCCATGACGAGCAGGATCAGGGTCAAGGCGCCGGCCCATGCGCGGGCGTGATACGGCTCCGGCGGCACCCCGGGGTAGGCGTACTGGGTGTAGACGAACACCGGCATCGTCATCATGGGCCCGCCCAGCGGGTTGTTGTTGACGCTGTCGGTGAAGCCGGCCGAGACGAGCAGGGGGGCGGTCTCGCCGATGATGCGGGCGATCGCGAGGATGACGCCCGACACGATGCCGGAGATCGCCGTCGGGATGACGATCAGCAGGATCGTCTTCCACTTCGGCACGCCCAGAGCATAGGACGCCTCCCGCAGTTCGTTGGGAACGATCCGCAGCAGTTCCTCGGTCGACCGGACGACCACCGGGATCATCAGCACCGACAGGGCGAACGCGCCGGACAGGCCGTTCTGCGTGCCGGGCCCGATCAAGAGGGTCATCAGCGCGTAGGCGAACAGGCCCGCGACGATGGAGGGGATGCCCGTCATGACGTCGACGAAGAACGTGATGCCGCGCGCCAGGGCGCCGTGCCCATACTCGGCCAGGTAGACGGCCGTTAGCAGGCCAATGGGCACCGAGATCAGGGTCGCGATGCCGGTGACCCACAGCGTGCCCGAGAGGGCGTGCGCGAGGCCGCCGCCGTCGCCGATCACGTTGCGCATCGAGTAGGTGAAGAACGTCACGTCGAACCGCTGCAGGCCGCGCGCGAGCGTGGCGAAGATCAGCCAGAAGAGCGGGATCAGGGCGATGATGAACGCGCCGACGACCAGGTGGTAGGCCATCCGGTCGGACGCCTTGCGCCAGCCCTCGACGACGGTCGACCACACCTGGATGGCCACGAGGTAGAGCACCGCGCCGAGGGCGATACCGCCGACGACGTTCAGCCCACCGAGGGCGAGTGTCGCCAGCAGACCGACGATGAGGGACACGACGAGCGTCACGGGCGGGGCCCAGCGGGGCAGCTTGCCGGCCGTGAAGGGATTCGTGGCGCTGGGGCGCGCCGGGGCCGAGGTGGTGGAGGTGGACATCAGTTGGCTCCCGAGAATTCCTTGCGGCGGTTCACGATCCAGCGGGCGACCATGTTCACGGCCAGCGTGATGACGAACAGCACGAGGCCGCCGGCGATCAACTGGTTGGTGCGCAGGCCGTATGCCTCGGGGAAGTTCAAGGCGATGGTCGCCGCGATCGTGTTGGGGTTGTTGGAGGTCAGCACCTGGAAGTTGATGGTGTTGGTGCCGGACAGGATCATGGCCACGGCCATCGTCTCGCCGAGCGCGCGGCCGAGGGCCAGCATGACGGCCGACACGATGCCGGCGCGGGCGAAGGGGAAGACGGACATCTTGATCATCTCCCAGCGCGTGGCGCCCAGCGCGAGCGCCGCCTCCTCATGCAGCTTCGGGGTCTGCAGGAACACCTCGCGGCACAGCGACGTGATGATCGGTAGCACCATGACGGCCAGCACGAGCGCGGTGGTCAGCATCGTGCGGCCCGTTCCGGACGCCTGCCCGCCGAACAGCGGGAACCAGTGCAGGTTGTGGTTCAGCCAGATCCACGCCCGGTTGATCTCGGGGGCGAACGTGTTGGCGCCCCAGAGGCCGTAGACGACGGACGGGACGGCCGCCAGCAGGTCGATGACGTACCCGATGGGCTGGGCCAGCTTGCGTGACGCGTAGTGCGAGATGAACAGCGCGATGCCGACGCCGACGGGCACCGCGAACAGCAGCGCGAGGAACGACGACCACACGGTGCCGAAGGCGTACGGGGCGACCCAGGAGAAGAAGGGCCCGTAGCCCTGGGCGGTGAGCTGCGCGGGCGTCGAGGTGAGCGCCGGGAACGCCTGCATGAGCAGGAACCCCGCGACGAGGGCCAGGATGACGAGAATGATGATGCCCGAGCCGGTGGACAGGCTGGAGAACACCCGATCGCCGATGCGTTTCTTGGCCGGGATCAGCGGATTCTCCGCATGAGTCTCGAGCGTGGATGGTGAGGTGGTCACGGTATCCCCTGGGGATTGAGCGCGGCGGCCGCGCGACGGAAATCGTGTTCCCGCTCACCCGCTGCCCATCGAGAGGGGAGCCCCTCGATGGGCAGCGGCGGCGGGTTGATGGGGGTGGGTTCGGTCAGCTCACTGGATCGAGTCGACCGCGGCCTTGACCTTCGCGCTCATGTCGGACGAGAGCGGGGCGCTGCCGGCCTCCTTCGCGGCGGCCTGCTGGCCGGCGTCGGAGCCGATGTAGCCGATGTACGCCTTCACCAGCGAGGCGTCCGCGGCCTCCTTGTACTTCTCGCAGACGATCGCGTACGAGACGAGCACCGCCGGGTAGGCGCCGGCGGCCTTACGGTCCAGCTTGATCGCCAGGTCGTGCTCGGATCGGCCGGCGACCTGCTTGCTGGCGTCCACGATCTTCGCGGCAGCCTCGGCGCTCGGCTTGAGGAACTCGCTGCCGACCTTCAGCTCGGCCACGCTGAGCTCGCGGGCGGCGGACTCGTCGGCGTAGCCGATCGTGTTCGTGCCGGTCTTGACGGCGTCGATGACGCCCGAGGTGCCCTTGGCCGCCTCACCCTTGATGCCCGCCGGCCAGGTGCCGCTGTTCGCGTTCGTCCACACCGACGGCGAGGCCTGGTGCAGGTAGTCCGTGAAGTTGTCCGTCGTGCCCGAGTCGTCGGACCGGTGGACGGCCGTGATGTTCGCGTTCGGCAGGTTCACCCCCGCGTTCAGCGCGGCGATCTTCGGGTCGTTCCACTTGGTGATCTTGCCGGCGAAGATGCCGGCGGCCGTGTCGGCGTCCAGTTTGAGGTTGTCGACGCCCTGCACGTTGTAGACGATCGCGATGGGGGAGATGTAGACCGGCAGGTTCAGCGCGTTGGAGTCGGAGGTGCACTTGGCGAACTTGCCCGCGCCCATCTCGTCATCCTTCAGAGCCCGGTCGGAGCCGGCGAACTGCACCGCGCCCGCGATGAACGACTCGCGCCCGGCGCCGGAGCCGTCGGGGGAGTAGTTGACGGTCACCCCGCCGTTCTGCTGCTGGAAGGCGGCGCGCCAGGCGTCCTGCGCGGCCTTCATCGAGGAGGCGCCCTTGCCGGTCAGCGTGCCGCTCAGGCCGTTGCCGTTGGAGGTGCCGGCCTCGTTTGCCGGCGCACAGGCCGACAGGCCGAGCGCGGCTGCGGCCATGATCGCAAGGGGAGCGGCGACTTTCTTCGTCTTCACAGATGTGTCCTTTAGTCGATTCGCGACGGGGGCTGCAAGACGCGGCGACCCCGAAGGCCAGGCATTCGATGGCTTCAGGATCAAAGTAAACAAACGCCGTGACGATCAGACCGTGGCCAGGTGAACGGATGGTGAACGCGCGGGGTTGCGGCCGCTGCCCCCGGGCTCACTAGCGGTTTTGCCGGGATCGTCAGACCCGCGGGCGGTGCCACTCGACGGCAATCGTGTTGCCGTCGAGGTCCAGGTGAGCGACCGCGACGGCGGCCGTCTGCATGGCGCGGACCGGCACGTCCAGCGACTCCAGCATCGCCGGAAGCACCGGGCGGTGCCCGCACACGGCCAGCGGCGTCCGCGCCTTGAGGGCGTCGTGCTGCAGCCGCTTCATGACCTGCCGGACGCCCTTCTCGTTGTCTTTCGCCTGCTCCTCCGACAGCGCCGCCCACGTCTCGATCTCGTGCCCGGACGACTTCGAGTACGGCTTCAGCGTCTGGACGCACCGGTTCGAACTCGACGACGCCAGCGCGGTGACGCCGTAGGCGTCCAGCAGCGGGATGAGCCGGCGCGACTGCTTGCGTCCGCGGCCGGTGATCGGACGCCCCTGGTCGCGTCCGCTCCAGTGCTTGCGATCCATCGCCTTCGCGTGCCGGACGACCAGCACGGGCGTCGTCTCCGTCGCCTCGACGGCCCGGTCGACCATCATGCGCTCGTCGCCGTAGGTCATGCGGTGCAGCGCGCTCTTGACGGTCAGCCAGACGACGCGGTCGACCTCCTTGTCGGGCTTGCGCTTCTTCTGCCCCTGGGGCCGCCCCACCCAGTAGTGGACGACCTTGTCGCCGCCGCCCACCTGGTATTCGACCTTGCCCAACGGCATTTCGACGGACGCCGTGACCCCCGTCTCCTCCAGGGTCTCGCGCTGGGCGCACGACACCAGGTACTCGTCGGGATGGATCTTGCCCTTCGGCAGCGTCCAGTCGTCGTACGCCGGCCGGTGCACCAACAGGACGCGCGGGCCGGGGCCTTTGCTGCGGTCGAGCACCACGAGCCCCGCCGCGACGATCTGGTGGCGGGGCATCTACCGGCCCTCCTGATGGCGGCGCGGCTGCCCGACATGGGCGATCAGGTAGTCCTGCAGGTCGCGCTTCGGCTCGCCCTCGTCGTCGAGGACGTGCCGCGACCACGTCGTGTCGTCGAGCCACCACGACGCGGTGTCGGGGTCGAAAGCCAGGTCGAAGAGGCTCTCGATCTTCGCGACGTGCCGCGGATTCGTGATGGAGACGAGCACCTCGACGCGCCGGTCGAGGTTGCGGTGCATCATGTCGGCCGAGCCGAGGCCCACCATGGGCGAGCCGGCGTTGTCGAACCAGAACAGCCGGCTGTGCTCGAGGAAGCGGCCCAGGATGCTGCGGACGCGGATGTTCTCGCTCAGCCCCGGCACCCCCGGACGGATGCCGCAGATGCCGCGCACCCACAGATCCACCGGTACGCCCGCACGCGACGCGAGGTACAAGGCGTCGATGATGCGCTCGTCGACCATCGAGTTCACCTTGATGCGGATGCCCGCCGGACGCCCCGCGAGCGCGTTGCGCGTCTCGGTGTGGATGAGGTCGAGCAGGCCGTCGCGGATGCCCTCGGGGGCGACGAGCAGCCGCCGGTAGTGCGTCTCCTGCGTCATGCCGGACAGGTGGTTGAACACGCGCGCGACGTCGTCGGTGACGATCGGATTGGCCGTGAGCAGCCCCATGTCCTCGTACTGCCGGGCCGTCTTCGGGTTGTAGTTGCCGGTGCCGATGTGGGCGTAGCGACGCAGGCCGTCGGGCTCGTCGCGGATCACCAGCGACAGCTTGCAGTGCGTCTTCAGCCCCACGATGCCGTAGACGACGTGGCACCCCGCGCGCTCCAGCTTGCGGGCCCAGCCGATGTTGGCCTGCTCGTCGAACCGGGCCTTGATCTCCACGATGACGAGCACCTGCTTGCCCGCCTCAGCGGCCTCGATGAGGGCGTCGATGATCGGCGAGTCGCCCGAGGTGCGGTACAGGGTCTGCTTCAACGCGAGCACCGCGGGGTCGGCCGCCGCCTGCTCGATGAACCGCTGGACGCTCGTCGCGAACGAGTCGTAGGGGTGCTGCAGCAGCACGTCGCGGCGCCGCAGCGTCTTGAACAGGTCGGCCGGCTGGGCGGTCTCGACCTCGGCCAGCTCGGGGTGCGTCTTCGGCAGGAACGGGGGATAGGAGAGGTCGTCGCGGTCGACGCCGGCCACGGCGAACAGGCCGGTGAGGTCGAGCGGCCCGGGCAGCACGAACACCTCCCGGTCGTCGATCTCGAGCTCGGCGGCGAGCAGTTCGAGCATGCGCTCGTCGACGCCCTCCTCGACCTCGAGCCGCACCGGCGGACGGCCGACCTTGCGGCGCAGCAACTCCTTCTCCAGGGCGTGCAGGAGGTTCTCCGCGTCGTCCTCCTCCACCTCGAGATCCTCGTTGCGGGTGACCCGGAAGGTCGCCCACTGCAGCACCTCCATGCCTGAGAAGATCATGCCGAGGTGGTGGCCGATCACGTCCTCCAGCGGCACGTACCGCGAGTCGCCGAGCTTGATGAACCGCGCGATGATCGTCGGCAGCTTCACCCGCGCGAACTGCCGGTGCCCGGTGTTCGGGTTGCGCAGCAGGACGCCGAGGTTGATCGACAGCCCGGAGATGTACGGGAACGGGTGCGACGGGTCGACCGCCAGCGGCGTCAGGATCGGGTAGATGCGCTCCTCGAACAGCGTCGTCATCTCGCGGCGCTCGCTCTCGGTCAGCTCTGCCCACGAGAGGATCTGGATGCCCTCGGCCGCCAGCGCCGGCCGGACGTCCTCGGCGAAGACCCGGGCCTGGTCGGCGACCAGTTCGTGGATGCGCGCGAGGATCTGCTCGTGCAGATCGCGCGGCAGGATCCCGGACGCCCCCGGCAGCGCGACGCCCGCCGCGATGCGTCGCTTCAGGCCGGCCACGCGCACCATGAAGTACTCGTCCAGGTTCGAGCTGAAGATCGCCAGGAACTTGGTGCGCTCCAACAGCGGGACGCGCTTGGCGTCCTTCGCCAGGTCGAGCACCCGGTTGTTGAACGCCAGCCAGGACAGCTCGCGGTCGAAGTAGCGGCCGGACGGCAGCTCGGGGGCGTCCTCGGTTTCGAGCTTCGGCGCGGCGGACATGCTCCTCCTCGTTCTCGGCGTCCGGACGGTGCGGGACCTCACTATGGCATGCCCGGGTTAACGACGGGCCGTGCCGTTCCAACTACGCAGAGGCGTACAGCACGTCGCGGTGGACGACCGCGAAACCGGAGCGCTCGTAGAGCTCGACTGCCCGCGCGTTGTCGCCGTCGACATACAGGATCACGCGGTCGCAGCCGTCGGAGGCCAGCTTGTCGAGCCCGGCCTGCAGCAGCGTCGAGCCGAGCCGGCGTCCCTTCGTGCGCGGGTGGACGCCGATCACGTAGACCTCGCCGGTCGTGCCGGGGTGGCGCTTGGTCCAGTGGAAGCCGGCGAGGCCGTCGGCGTCCCAGGCCAGCAGCAGCCCCGAGGGGTCCCACCACGGCTCGGCCTGCCGGGCGGCGAGGTCGGCGGCCGAGAACGAACCCTGTTCGGGGTGCCCCGCGAAGGCGGCGGCGTTCACGGCGAGGAAGGCGTCCGTCGCGTCGGGGGTGAAGCCGGTGATCCGGACGTCCGCGGGCGCCGGCGGCGCGCCCAGGTCCGCGGGCAGCGGACGCGCCATGATCAGCAGTTCCCGCCCGACGCTCAGCCCGAGGGACGCCCCGAGCGCCCGCGCGGCCGGCAGATCGCCGAACGCCCAGAACTGGACGCCGCCCACCTCGGCCGCCACGGCGTCCGCGAGGCGCCGGCCCAGGCCGGCGCCGCGGCGTCCGGGATGCACGCACAGTTGCGCGGTGCCCTGCCCGAGGTCGGCCTGCGCGTAGCCGGCCAGGACGCCGTCACGCTCGGCGAGCCAGTGCCGGGCCTCGTCGCGCTCGAGGGCGAGGTGGGCCTCTTCGTTCAGGGGGTCGACGCCGTCGGCGCGTTCGACGTCGGCCACGAGGGCGAGCACGGCGGCGCGCTCATCGGGGGTGAGGCTGGGCTGGCTGCGGAGGTCGTCCATGCCACGTCAGATTAGCCGCGTGCCCTCGGGGGTGAAGCGGTAGCCGACGTTGCGGACCGTGCCGATCAGGTTCTCGTGTTCGGGCCCGAGCTTCGCGCGGAGCCGCCGGACGTGGACGTCGACCGTCCGCGTGCCGCCGTAGTAGTCGTAGCCCCAGACGTCGGAGAGCAACTGCTCGCGGCTGAAGACGCGCCCGGGGTGCTGGACGAGGTACTTCAGCAGTTCGAACTCGGTGTACGTCAGATCCAGCGGACGCCCCTGCAGGGCCGCGTGATAGGCGCTTTCGTCGATCGTGATGCCGCCGGCGGAGATCAGGCCGTCGCTCAGGGACCCGGCGACGAGGAGGCGGATGCGGGCGTCCAGTTCGACCGGGCTGGCGGACTCGACGACGATGTCGGTCATGCCCCAGTCGGCCGTCACCGTGGCGCAGCCGCCTTCAGTCAGCACGAGCAGGAGGGGCACCGAGCTGCCGCTGGCCGCGAACAGCCGGCAGGCCATGCGGGCGGCGGCGAGGTCGCGGCGGGCGTCCACGAGGACACCGTCGACGCGGGCCGCCTCGTTGAGCGCGGTCGCATCGGGCGTGGCCACCCGGACGTCGTGCGCGAGCAACTCCAAAGCCGGAAGGGTGACCCCGGGGTCGGACGAGGAATCCGCGGACACGAACAGCAATCGCGCCATCCCTACCCCTTCCGGTCAGCCGCGGGTCTCGATTCGGGCCGCGATCGTCGGCAACACTTTAACGTAGGGGTTTTCTAGGGAATGCGAGGCGCCAATAATTGAGCGGCCTCGTCGCGCGCGGGTCAGGACGCCCACATCGCCGAGTCGACCACCAGCGTCACGGGGCCGTCGTTGACGAGGGCGACCGCCATGTCGGCGCCGAAGATCCCGGTCTCCACGCGCGCGCCGCGGGCGCGCAGGGACGCGACGAAGGCGTCCACCAGGGGCTCGCCGATCGAGCCGGGCGCGGCCGCGTTCCAGGACGGGCGCCGCCCCTTCCGGACGTCCCCGTAGAGGGTGAACTGGCTCACCACGAGCAGCGGCGCGTCCTCGTCGGAGCAACTGCGCTCGCCGCGCAGGATCCGCAGGCCCCACACCTTGTCAGCGAGGCGGTCGGCGATCTCGGGCGTGTCGCCGGGGGCCGCGCCGACGAGGACCAGCAGCCCGGCGCCGATCTCGCCGACGACCCGGTCGTCGACCGTCACCGACGCGCTCCGCACGCGCTGCACCACCAGTCGCACGGCGTCCACCCTAGTGGGTTCGCGCCGGTCCGGTCGGGGCGGGGAGGCGTCCGGGTCGCCTGTCACCAGCGCACCTGGGAACATGGGCGGGGACGGGTGCGTTGCCTCAAGGACAGACGTTGAAAGGTGTGCCAGTGACATTCGAGATTCCCGAAGACCTCAACCCGGCCCTCGCCGGCCTGGCGTGGCTGCGCGGCCGCTGGGAGGGCACCGGCTATCGCGAGTGGCCGGGCGAGGGCAAGACCACGTTCGGCGTCCAGATCGACTTCGCGGAGAACGGCTCCGACTATCTGCATTACCTCGCGCAGTTGTTCACGCTCGACGACGAGGGGCGTCCGGACGAGCCGCTGACGATCGAGACCGGCTTCTGGCGGGCGTCGCCCAAGGCCGAGGCGGACGTCGTGATGTGCAGCCCCGAGGGCTACTCCGAGATCTGGTACGGCAAGTTGCAGCCGGGGCGGGTCGACCTGACGACGGACGCCGTCGTCCGGTCGCCGCTGGCGACCGTCGAGTACACGGCCGGACGCCGGCTGTACGGCCTGGTCGAGGGCAAGCTCATGTACAGCTTCGACCGCGCGACGTCCGACGAGCCGCTGCGCCCTTACATGTGGGCGACGCTGGAGCGCGCATGAGCGCCGTCGTCAACGACTCCGGGCCCGACGCGGGCGCGCCGCTGCATTACGGCGACCCGCTGCGCGAGCAGCGCTGGCTCGAGGCGGGGGAGGCGTCCGTGGATCTCGGGCACCGTCCGGTGTTCAGCGTCGCCGGTGCCGACCGCCTCACCTGGCTCCACGCGCTCACGTCGCAGAAGCTGGACGACCTCGCGCCCGGCGTCTGGACGACCGCGCTCATCCTCGACCCGAACGGGCGCATCGAGCACGTGTTCGGCGGCGTCGACGACGGCGAGACGTTCTGGGCGTCCACCGAGCCCGACCGCCTGGAGGCGCTGCTCGGGTGGCTCGATCGCATGCGGTTCGCCTCCCGGGTCGAGCTCGCCGATCGCAGCGCGACGCACGCGATGATCGTCGCTCCCGGCGAGGACGCCGACGGTGCGGCGGGCAGCGCAGGCGTCGGCCCGCGCATCGTGGAGCGCTCCGCGCTGGACGCCGCGCTCGGCGAGCGCCGGGCGGGGACGTGGGCGTCCGAGGCGGTGCGGATCGCGTCCGGGCAGCCGCGGATCTTCCTCGACACCGACGAGCGCACCATCCCGAACGAGATCGCCGTCCCGGTCGGCCACCGCCTCGGCGCGGCCGTGCACCTCGCGAAGGGCTGCTACCGCGGGCAGGAGACGGTCGCGCGCGTCCACACCCTCGGACGCCCCCCGCGTCGCCTCACGCTGCTGCACCTGGACGGTTCGGCCGGCGATCTTCCGGAGGTCGGGGCCGAGCTGACGCTCGGCGGCCGTGTCGTGGGGCGCGTGGGCACGTCGGCGCACCACCACGAGCTCGGCCCGATCGCGCTGGGCCTCGTCAAGCGCAATGTCCCGCTGGACGCCGCCCTCCAGGCGGGCCCGGTCGCGGCGTCCCAGGAGGCCGTCGTCGACCCCGAGGTCGGCATGCACGTGCGCCCGAAGCTGGGCTGAACCGCGGGGCTCCCGGGCGCTCGGCCGCACGAGTTGGCCGCCTCGGCCAGGCGTCCCGCCCGCGCCGGGGCGGATTGGTAGATTGCTGCCGCCACGCTTGGAGAGGGGTGCCCCGTGAGCCCGACCGTGTCCGTCGTCGTGCCGTCGTACAACAGTGCCGCGTTCATCGCGGAGACGATGGACTCGATCCTCGCGCAGACCTTCACCGACTTCGAGGTGATCGTCTCCGACCACTCCAGCACCGATGGCACCTGGGAGATCCTGCAGGGGTACGCGTCCGACCCGCGGGTACGGCTCGTCCGCAACGACCCGGGCGGCGGGGCGCCGGCGAACTGGAAGCGCGTCAGCGCTGAGGCGTCCGGGGAGTATCTCAAGCTCGTGTGCGGCGACGACCTCATCGCGCCGGCGTCCCTGGAGCGGCAGGTCGCGCCGATGGTGGCCGACCCCTCCGTGGTGCTGGTCGCGAGCCCGCGGAAGCTGATCGACGCGCGGGGCAACATCCTCGTGGCGGGGCGGGGGCTGGGCGGGTTCTCCGGCACCGCCCCGGGCGCGGCCGCCGCGCGGCGGACCGTGCTGCTCGGCACGAACATCTTCGGTGAGCCCGGCTGTGTGTTGTTCCGGAGGTCGGCGTTCGACGCGGCGGGCGGCTGGGACGACGGGGATCCGTTCGTCATCGACCAGGCGACCTACTGCAATGTCCTCATGCTGGGGCGGTTTCACGCGGTCGACGAGGTGCTCGCCAGCTTCCGCATCAGCGACCAGCAGTGGAGCGTCGACCTGGCCAAGCAGCAGTCCGACCAGGTCGTGTCGTTCCACCATCGGCTGGCCCGCAACAACCCCGGGTTGCTCAGCCGGACCGACCTCGTCCGGGGGGACACGATGGCGCGCGGCATGGCCGTCGCGCGCCGGCTCACCTACCTGTGGCTGGGCCGCAAGATGGCGGCGTCGGCTTCCCCGGGACAGGAGTCCTGATCGGCTAGGCTTCAAGCCGTGACGAACCCCGACAAGCTGCATCGCGTTTCTGTCGTAACCCCGGTTTACAAGGGGGAACGCACGTTGCCGGGGCTGGCCGACGAGATCGCTGCGCTCGCGACCCCGCAGACGAGCCCCGACGGCCATCGCTGGCACGTCACCGAGTGGCTGCTGGTGTGGGACAACGGGCCGGATGCGTCGGCAGACGTGATCGCCGACCTGGCCGAGCGGTACGACTTCGTGAAGCCGGTATGGCTGAGCCGCAACTTCGGGCAGCACCCGGCGACGCTCGCGGGGATGGCGTCCTCCAGCGGCGACTGGATCGCCACGCTGGACGAGGACGGTCAGCACGACCCGGCCGACATCCCCGCGTTCCTCGACGTCGCGATGTCGCAACAGGCGCAACTCGTCTACGCCGACCCGACCAACCCGGCCCCGCACGGGGCGCTGCGCAACGTGCTGAGCGCGGGCGCGAAGTGGTTCTTCTCGACCTTCCTCACCGGTACGAAGACGGCGACCTTCCAGAGTTACCGCCTGATGGTCGGCGACGCGGGCCGCAGCGTTGCCGCCTACGCGGGCCACGGTGTCTATCTCGACGTCGCGCTGAGCTGGGTCATGGGGCGCATCGCCCAGGTGCCGGTCCGGCTGCGCGCCGAGGGCGGGCGGGCGTCCGGGTACAACCTGCCGCGGCTGCTGTCGCACTTTTGGCGGCTCGTGCTCTCCAGCGGCACCCGCGGCCTGCGCATCGTGAGCGGGCTCGGCGCCCTGTTCGCGATCGTCGGCGTGGTGTACGCGCTGTTCCTCGTCGTGATGAACATCGTGACCCACGCCGCCCCGCAGGGGTGGACGTCGACGATCGTCATCCTGTTGATGGCGACCGGCCTGATCCTGTTCTCCCTCGGCGTGATCGCCGAGTACGTGGGCGTCGCCGTCAGCATGGCGATGGGTAAGCCCCCGTACCTCATCCTGAGCGACCCGGCGGTCGGGCCGCACGGCCGGCGTCCGGGGTCGCGGAGCTCGTCGTGAACCTGCCGCTCACCTGGGTGGTCGGGGCGGGCGGCCTGCTCGGCCGCCATGTGGTCGAGCGGCTGGGTGGGCGCGGCGTCCTGTTCGAGGGGCCGCGCGTGCCGTGGTCCGAGCCCGAGCCTGCCCAGGCCGTGCTCGCGGACGCCGCGGCGCGCCTGGTGGCCGAGGCGTCCGAGCGCGCCGGAGGTCGGTGGCAGGTCGTGTGGTGCGCCGGCGCGGGCGTCACCGGGGCCACCAAGGAGTCCCTCGACGACGAACTCGCCGCGCTGGCCGCGGCGCTCGGCGGGCTGCCCGACCAGGGACGCGGCGGCGCGTTCTTCCTCTCGTCGTCCGCGGGTGGGGTGTACGCGGGTGTGGGCAACCCGCCGTACTCGGAGGAGTCTCCCGTCAAGCCGCTGGCGGCGTACGGCTTCGCGAAGCTGGAGGCGGAGCGGATGGTGGCCGACTGGGCGCGCCGGACCGCGACGCCCGCACTCATCGGACGCATCGCGAACCTGTACGGCCCGGGCCAGAACCTCGCCAAGGCGCAGGGGCTGGTCTCGCAACTGTGCGCGGCCTTCCTGCAGCGGCGTCCGAGTCACATCTGGTCGTCGCTGGACACCCTGCGCGACTACCTCTACGTGACCGACTGCGCCGACCTGGTCCTCGACGGGCTCGACCGGCTTCGGGCGGAGGCGTCCGGCGGCGGCCTGGTCGTCACCAAGATCCTGGCGAGCGGCCAGGCGCTCACGATCGGATCTGTTCTGGGGGATCTGCGGCTCGTCTTCAAGAAGCGGCCCCCGATCGTGCTTGGCGCCTCACCGGCGTCGGGGCTGCAGGCGCGCGACCTGAGCATGCGCTCCGTCGTGTGGCCCGAGCTGGACGCCCGGCCCTCCACTCCGTTCGCCGTGGGCGTCCAGCGGACGCTCAACGACCTGCAACGACGACTGCTGGAGGCGTCCGGCTAGCGACGGACGCGTCCAGAGGTCAGCGCAGGCGGTACAGCGTGATGCGCTGAGGTGCGTCCGCGGGAGCCGTCGAGGCTCCCGGCGCGGCGCCCTCGATGAGGTCGGGCCGCGGCGTGTAGTCGGCCGACGTCACCTCGTCGAGGTGGTCCCGAACGTCGGCGAGCCAGCCCTGATCGCACGCCGAGTCCGCCACCACGTACCGGACGCCCGCCTCGCCGGCGGCGGCGAGGGTCAGCTTCTTGCGGGTCTGGCCCATGACCCGGTCGACCGCGGCGCGGTCGGCGGGCCACGCCATCCCGAGCCGGTAGTAGGCGAGCGGCGCGCCCGACGTGACCTTCACGGTCTGCGAGTTGAGGCAGCGGTCGGGGAGCAGCAGCGCGCTCGTGCCGTCGTCGGCGCGGGACGCGGTGGCGGCGACGGCCTGCGCCCGCGGCGTGTGGGGGTTCCAGGTCGCGCGCATGCCGGGGTTGGTCACCCAGAGCGCGTAGTCGGGCAGCGTGAGGGCGTAGAGGGCCAACGTGGCTGCGGTCACCGCGCGCAGCGGGGCCGGGCGCCGGGGTGCGGGCCCGCCGTCGGGCGTCCCTGGGCGGCCGTCGGGCGCTCCGGCCAGGGCGGCGAGCACGATCATGACGATCACGGACGCGACGACCAGCAGGTCGATCCAGAACCGGTAGGGCTCGGCGTTGGCGCCCCAGACGTCGTTGGCGGCGCCGTAGGGCCACACGACGAGGCCCGCGAGGCTGGCGGCGGCGAGCTTCGGGTCCCTGCGCCAGGTGACGACCAGGAGCAGCAGCAGCGGGATCGCGACGGGGGCCATGGCCACGGCAGTCTCCGGGAACATGACCCCGAGGTTCTTGTTGGACGCCACGCGGTAGGTCAGGAACGGGTCGCCTGAGCCGAGGTCCCGCACGGTGGTGAGGATCTGGGGGGCGGCCAGCGCCGCGCACGCGCCGGCGGTGGCCAGCGTCGGACGCAGGTGCCGCACCGCAATGACGGCGATGCCGGGCAGAAACGGCGTCAAGCCCAGCACGAGCGTCGGCAGTTGGCCGAGGCGTCCGGCGGCGAGCGGGCCGAGGGCGTACATCGCCGCCAGCAGGGCGCCCGTGAGGCCGAGCAATACCCAGCGGCGTCCGGAGATGAGCGCGTGAAGGCTGACGATCGCGCCCACCAGGTAGACCAACATGAGGAACGAATAGGTCTGGCCGTTCGCCGTGACGCCGACCAGGGCGGCCGCGGCCACCGTCAGGAGGAAACGCGTCCGCGGGGTCCGGGGTGTCAGCCAGGCGAACGCGAGCAGGATCAGCGCGCCGATGCCGATCGACAGCCCGGCGGCCTCCGCGTTCAGGATGGTCAGGACACCGTACGGCCCCCACAGCACCGCGTGTGCCTCGAGGGTGATCCTCCACGAGCCCTGCACGAGCCACCCCCCGACGCCGACCAGGAACGCGAGGGGGGCGCCGAGGGCGGCCCAGCGGCGTCCGCTGAGCCGGACCAACAGGGCCGCGAGGCCGCCGACCATGACCGACTGGAGGAGGGCCCCGGTCAGGTTCCAGGCCAGCACCGGGCTGATGTGGAACAGCCCGGCCAAGGCGCCGATCAACGTGTAGTAGAGGCGGGGGTACGTGTTCAGGCCGGTCTCGGTGTACGGCTCGACGCGGGCCCAGTTGCCGTGCGCGACATCGGCCGAGATGGCCATGTAGCCGAGCTGGTCGGGCGACGCGTACGTGCGCAGGTGCGAGAAGGGGGCGTCGCCGACGAACAGGAGCGCGTTCCACTGGACGACGGCGTGGAGCAGGACGGCTGCGAGCACCCAGGTGGTCGTCCGCGCGCGGGACGGGGTGGAGTCTCGCCGAGGGGGGCGCGTGGCAGAGGGCGTGACCGCGTCGGGCCGGGGGGTTACGGACAGGTGCACCCTAACGATGCTAGGGGTGTGGGCGGGGGCGAGGACACCGCCCCCGCCGGGCGTCTCAGACACTTAGGGACGCCGCAACTCGTAGATCGCGACGGTTCCGTTGTCGTACCGCTTGTCGGCGAGCGTGTCGAGGCGCGGGGACACGGTCAGGCCCGGCAGCCGCTCGGCGACGAGCCACCGCACGCCCCGGCCGTACGCCTCGCCGAGGTTCTGCGGCGTCGGGTCGGCGAACAGCGACGCGTTGAAATCGTAGAGCGCCGGATCGGTGAAGCGCGTCCCGTCGAAGGCCGACGTGTAGCCCCACCCCTCCAGTAGAACGCGCCGCCCGGCCAGCCCGGAGATCCACCACCGACGCGCGAAGCACTCCAGCGACGGTGCGCTGTTCAGGCAGGGGGCGTTCGTCGCGACGAGGGTGTCGGACGCCGTGTTCTCCCGCAGCCACAGCGCCGCCTCCCCCTCGGGCAGGTTCGTGGGCAGGGTCGCCCCGGCGACCGGACGCGGTTCGACGGTGACCGTCGACGCGACGCCGCCGAACGAGGGCGCGAGCAGCAGGGCCACCGGGACGCCTGCGAGCGCGGCGCGGCCGCGTCGGGCGAGCACCCATGCGATGAGGGACACCACGCCCAGCACGACGGCGCCGACCCCGACCTGGAGCGCGAAGTCGCGACCGGCCGCCCACCAGGCGGCGCCGCCGCTGGGGCCGACGCGCCACCGGAGCACTGTGGCAACCGCGAGGCTCGCGAGGGCTACGCCGGCCCCCACGCCGAGGGCGACGCGCCGGGCGCCCCGGTCGTCGCCGACGACGCCGCTCGCCCACCAGGCCAGCAGGACGGCCGCGAACGGCACCGCCCCATACTGGAAGTAGTACTCGCTGTGCCCGCGGTGCCCCATGAGGAAGAACGGCGGCCACGCCGCGAAGACCGCCCCCGCGAACAGCCAGGCGGCGGGGTCGCGCCGGAGGCGTCCGTCGAAGAACGGCAGCAGGAAGGACAGTTGCCGGGCGAACCGCACCAGCACCGCCACCAGCAGGACGCCGAGCAGCACCAGCCCACCGCGTTCGCGGAACCCGGGCGGCAGGGGGGCGAGGAAGTCGTTGGGCCCGACGAGCACGCGGTAGGCGGGCAGCAGCGTGAGGCTGGCGAACGGCTGCAGCCGCGTCCCGTAGTTGCCGCCGGAGACCAGCGCGAGCGCGCCGAGCGTCAGGACGCCGGCCGAGGCGGTCAGGCCGAACGTGACCGCCCGGTTGCGCCTCAGAGCCAGGCAGGCCAGCCAGGCGGCGCCGACCCCACACGCGATCATGAGCATGATCGAGCTCTTGCTGCCCATCGTCAGGACGGCCAGCAGGCCGGCCACCACGGCCGTCCCCGCCCCGGCGGCCCGCCCGGAGCGCACGAGCGGCACCAGGACGCCCAGCAGCAGCGTGCTGATCGGCAACGAGTAGAGCTGCGTGGGGGAGACCGGCCGGAAGATGTCGTCGGCGCCCGTGTAGGCCGACCACCACGGGAAGGACGCGGCCGTCAGCGTCAGCCAGGCCGCCAGCGCGCCCGCGCCGGCCGACTTCGTCAGCTGCCGCGTCACGACTGCGGGCGCGAGCACGGCCAGCGCGATGATCGGCAGCGGCCACAGCCGCAGGAAGATCACGGTGTAGTCGACCCCCGAGACCAGGGACGCCGCGGCCAGGTGCGCGTGGACGAACCACGAGTACTTGATCGGGCCGGCGTCCGCCAACTGGGGCGTGAGTAGGGGGAAGGCGCGTTGCGCCTCGGCGATGAGGGACATGTGCCACGGCAGGTCGACGTAGTACGAGCGCCGGAAGGGCAGCAGGTCGTAGGCGGTCAGGTACGTGCGGTAGAGGCCCTGGAAGCCGATCGCGATGGCGGCGGCGGTCGCGATGGCCCAACCCGGGTGGGCGACGGACTCCGGCCTCTGCCGCAACCGCCGACGGGCGCCGGGGAAGGCGAGCACCAGCAGCGAGACCGCCGGCCATGCGATGAGCAGGTGCTGGGCGTGGGCCAGGGTGAACGCGGCCCAGGCGAACAACTCGAGGGCCAGGCCGGTCACCGCGCCGTACGTCAGGTCGGCCGCCCAGGTGCCCTGAGTGCCGCGCAGCCCCTTGTGGACCAGCGTTCCGGGTACGAGCACGGCCAGCAGCCAGTAGGCGCAGAACGCCGCGGTCGCCCCGGCGCCGGCCCCGGCCATGAGCGCGAGGGCGACGCCGTAGCCGGCGACGGCCAGCGCGGCGATCGGGCCGACCCAGCGGAGGAGGCGCCCGCCACCCGCCTGGTTGCGGGGCGGGGCGTCAGGGGCGGGGGCGGCTACCGGCATGGCGTCAGCGTAGGGGGATCCGCCCCGTCACCCGCGGAAGGCGCCGCTCAGGCGTCCACCTTCTTGGCGCGGTTGCGCTGCTTGGCGCGGTCCGCGGCGTCCAGGGTCACCTTGCGCATCCGGACGGCCGCCGGCGTCACTTCGAGGCACTCGTCGGAGCGGCAGAACTCGAGCGCCTGCTCGAGGCTGTGCAGCCGGGGCGGCACGAGCCGCTCCAGTTCCTCGCCCGTGGACGACCGGACGTTGGTGAGCTTCTTCTCCTTGGTCGGGTTGACGTCCATGTCGTCGGGGCGCGGGTTCTCGCCGACGATCATGCCCTCGTACACCTCGTCGCCGGGGGCGACGAACAGGACGCCGCGCTCCTGCAGGTTGAACAGCGCGTAAGCCGTCACGGCTCCCAGCCGGTCGGCGACGAGGGAGCCGGTCATCCGCGTCTTGATCTCGCCGGCCCACGGCTCGTAGCCCTCGTAGACGTGGTTCATGATGCCGGTGCCGCGCGTCTCGGTCAGGAACTCGGTACGGAAGCCGATCAGCCCGCGCGCCGGGATGACGAACTCCATGCGCACCCAGCCGGTGCCGTGGTTGATCATCTGCTCCATGCGGCCCTTGCGCGTGCCCATGAGCTGGGTGACCGTGCCGACGTGCTCCTCGGGGATGTCGACGGTCAGCCGCTCCACCGGCTCGTGCAGCTTGCCGTCGATCTGCTTCACCAGCACCTCGGGCTTGCCGACCGTCAGCTCGAACCCTTCGCGGCGCATCATCTCGACGAGCACGGCGAGCTGCAGTTCACCGCGACCCTGGACCTCCCACGTGTCGGGGCGCTCCGTCGGCTCGACCCGGATGGAGACGTTGCCGATCAGCTCGGCGTCCAGGCGGGCCTTCACCAGCCGGGCCGTGAGCTTCTTGCCGGCCTTGCCGGCCAGGGGAGACGTGTTGATGCCGATCGTCATCGAGATCGACGGCTCGTCGACGTGGATGAGCGGCAGCGGGCGCGGGTCGTCGGGATCGGCGAGGGTCTCGCCGATCGTGATGTCCGGGATGCCGGCGATCGCGACGATGTCGCCGGGGCCGGCGTGCTCGGCGGGGAGGCGCTCGAGCGCCTTGGTCATCAAGAGCTCGGACAGCTTCACGTTCTGCACGGAGCCGTCGCGCCGGATCCAGGCGACCGTCTGCCCGCGGTGCAGTTCGCCGGAGACGACGCGGCAGAGCGCGAGGCGGCCGAGGTACGGGGAGGAGTCGAGGTTCGTCACGTGCGCCTGCAGCGGTGCTCCCTCGGCGTAGGTCGGCGCCGGGATCGTGGTCATGATCGTCTCGAACAGGGGCTCGAGGTCGGGGGAGTCGGGCAGCCCGCCGTCGGCGGGCTGCTCCAGGGACGCCCGCCCCGCCTTCGCCGCGCAGTAGACGATGGGGAAGTCGAGCGCGTCGGCGGAATCGTCGTCCACGAGATCCATGAACAGGGCGTAGACCTCGTCGACGACCTCGCTGATGCGGGAGTCCGGGCGATCGACCTTGTTGATGACCACGATGATCGGCAGCTTCTTGGCCAGCGCCTTGCGCAGCACGAACCGGGTCTGGGGCAGCGGGCCCTCGGAGGCGTCCACGAGCAGCAGGACGCCGTCCACCATCTCCAGGCCGCGTTCGACCTCGCCGCCGAAGTCGGCGTGACCAGGGGTGTCGATGATGTTGATCGTCACGTGCTCGCCCGCGGGGGTCACCCGCTCGACGGCCGTGTTCTTCGCCAGGATCGTGATGCCCTTCTCGCGCTCCAGATCCATCGAGTCCATCACGCGCTTGTCGACGTCCTGGTTCTCCCGGAACGCGCCGGACTGCCACAGCATCGCGTCCACGAGCGTGGTCTTGCCGTGGTCGACGTGGGCGATGATGGCGACGTTGCGCAGGTCGGCGCGAGTGGGCATCGAGTCTCCAGAAGATTGACGAAAAAAGAAGGTGGACGCCGGCCCGCGCGATAGCCCGCGGCCGGCCGGCGGGGGCGTCCCGTTGATTCTATCCGGCCTCCGGGCATCCGCCACCGGGGTGGGCCCGGGGCTCGCGCGGAGGCGTCCGGCCTGACTTCCCACACGCGCGCGGACGCCGCTGGCGTCCACTTGGTGACCCGGCGTCCGGGCGGTTCGGTGGACGTCTTCCCAGGCCTCAGTCAGCCGGGCCCACATGGGTGCAGACGTCGGAGCGGCAGTCTCGCATCACGAGCGACATCGTCTCAAACCGAGGTGAATGTTCCCCCCGCCCTGCGGCGTCCCGGGCCCGGTGGAAGACTGGGCCCATGAGTCCACGAAAAATTGGTGTCACCGAGCTCGTCCTTCGAGACGCTCACCAAAGCCTCATGGCCACTCGCATGGCGCTCGAAGACATGGTCGACGCGTGTGAGGACATTGATCAGGCCGGCTACTGGAGCGTTGAGTGTTGGGGCGGAGCCACGTATGACGCGTGCATCCGCTTCCTGAATGAAGATCCGTGGGAGCGTCTGCGGACGTTCCGCAAGCTGCTGCCCAACAGCAAACTGCAGATGCTGCTGCGCGGCCAGAACCTGCTGGGCTACCGCCACTATGAAGACACGGTGGTCGACAAGTTCGTGGAGAAGTCCGCGGAGAACGGCATGGACGTGTTCCGCGTCTTCGACGCGCTGAACGACCCGCGCAACATGGCCCGCGCGATGGCGGCCGTGAAGAAGACCGGCAAGCATGCGCAGGGCACGATCTGCTACACGATCAGCCCGCTGCACACCGTCGAGGGCTACGTGCACCTGGCCGGGCAGCTGCTCGACATGGGCGCCGAGTCGATCGCCCTGAAAGACATGGCGGCCCTGCTCAAGCCGCAGCCCGCGTACGACATCATTCGCGGCATCAAGGAGACCTACGGCGAGGACACGCAGATCAACGTCCACTGCCACTCCACCACGGGCGTGACCCTCGTCACGCTGATGAAGGCCATTGAGGCCGGCGCGGACGTCGTGGACACCTCCATCAGTTCGATGTCGCTCGGCCCGGGCCACAACCCGACCGAATCGCTCGTCGAGATGCTCGAGGGCACGGAGTACACGACCGGCCTCGACATGGACCGGCTGATCAAGATCCGCGACCACTTCGCGACCATCCGCCCGAAGTACAAGGCCTTCGAGTCGGCCACCCTCGTGGACACCGACATCTTCAGCAGCCAGATCCCGGGCGGCATGCTCTCCAACATGGAGAGCCAGCTCAAGGCTCAGGGCGCGGGCGACCGCATCCGTGAGGTGATGGAGGAGGTGCCGATCGTCAAGAAGGACGCCGGCTACCCGCCGCTCGTCACCCCGTCGTCGCAGATCGTCGGCACGCAGGCCGTGTTCAACGTGCTGATGGGCCGCTACAAGGTCATGACCGGCGAGTTCGCCGACCTGATGCTCGGCTACTACGGCGAGTGCATCGGCGAGCGCGACCCCGAGGTCATCAAGCTGGCCGAGGCGCAGACGAAGAAGGAGCCGATCACGGAGCGTCCGGCCGATCTGCTCGACCCCGAGTGGGACAAGCTGGTCGCGGACGCCAAGGCGCTGCCCGGCTTCGACGGGACCGAGGAGGACGTCCTGACGAACGCGATGTTCCCCGGTGTCGCGCCCAAGTTCTTCGAGAACCGCGACGAAGGCCCGAAGAACGTCGGCAAGACCGCCGAGCAACTGGCTGCGGAGAAGGCGGCGGCCGACGGGTCGGCCAAGGCCGTCCGCGGCCCGATCAAGTACAACGTGTCGTTCAACGGGCGCTCGCACAGCGTCCAGGTTGAACCGGCCTGAGGACAGGAAACATGGCTAAGAAACTCACCATGAAGGATCGCCTGAAGACGCTCGAGGAGGCCCGCGCGAAGGTCGAGGCGGGCGGTGGCGAGAAGCGCATCGAGAAGCAGCACGCCAAGGGCAAGAAGTCCGCGCGTGAGCGCATCGAGGAGCTGCTCGACCCGGGCTCGTTCCAAGAGGTCGGCGCGTTCCGGCGCAACCGAACCACCAGCTTCGGCATGGACAAGGCGGACATGCCCGCCGACGGCGTCGTGACCGGGTCGGGTGCGGTGTTCGGGCGTGGCGTCAACATCGCCAGCCAGGACTTCACCGTGGCCGGCGGTTCCGCCGGCGAGACGCACTCGATCAAGGTGTCGGACGCCTTGGAGAACTCGCTGAAGACGGGCACCCCGTTCATCTTCATCAACGACTCCGGCGGCGCCCGCGTCCAGGAGGGCATCGACGCGCTGTCCGGCTACGGCAAGGTGTTCTACAGCAACGTCAAGCTGTCGGGTGCCGTCCCGCAGATCTCGATCATCGCCGGCCCGTGCGCCGGCGGCGCGGCCTACAGCCCGGCGCTGACCGACTTCATCATCCAGACCCGCCAGGCCCACATGTTCATCACGGGCCCCGGGGTCATCAAGCAGGTCACCGGTGAAGAGGTCACGCAGGACGCGCTGGGCGGCGCGGACGCGCAGATGGCGTCCGGCGTCGTCAGCTTCGTGGCCGACGACGACGAGCAGGCCATCCTGATCGCCCAGAAGCTGCTGAGCTTCCTGCCGCAGAACAACTCCGAGGACGCCCCGCTCGTCGATCCCGACGAGAACGTGGACCCGAACCCGGCGTTGCGCGACATCATCCCGGTCGAGGCGAACAAGGGCTACGACGTCCGCGACGTGATCCGGGGGATCGTCGACCGCGAGGACTTCCTCGAGGTGCAGGCCGGCTTCGCGCCGAGCCTGGTGGTCGGCTTCGGCCGCATCGTCGGGCGCACGGTCGGCTTCATCGCCAACAACCCGAGCGTCATGTCCGGCGTGCTCGACATCGACTCCTCCGACAAGGGCAGCAAGTTCATCCGCTTCTGCAACGCCTTCAACATCCCGGTCGTGAACCTCGTGGACGTCCCCGGCTTCCTGCCCGGCGTCGCCCAGGAGCACGGCGGCATCATCCGCCACGGCGCGAAGATGCTGTACGCGTACTCGGCGGCGACCGTCCCGAAGATCACGGTGGTCATGCGCAAGGCCTATGGCGGCGCGTACATCGCCATGTGCTCCAAGGACCTGGGTGCCGACAAGGTGTTCGCCTGGCCGACCGCCGAGATCGCGGTCATGGGGGCCGAGGGCGCAGCCGCGGTCGTGTTCAAGCGGGAGATCGACACCGCGGATGATCCGGCGGCCAAGCGCGAGGAACTGGTGGAGGAGTACCGCACCACGTTCAGCTCCCCGTACACGGCGGCCGCCCACGGCCTCGTCGACGACATCATCGATCCGGCGGACACCCGGCGTCAGGTCGCGACGGCCCTGGAGCTGCTCGCGACCAAGCGCGAGCTGCGGCCGTCCAAGAAGCACGGCCTCGGGCCGGCCTGATCGGAGGGACGATGTCGAACGAGCCAACCGTCGCCGAGTTGCAGGCGCTGGTCGCCGACCTGACGACGCGTCTGTCCGCGCTGGAGGGCCAGGTTTCCGAGTTGCGGAGCAACGAGGAGATCTCCGAGGACACCATGGTCGCCATCTCGGCGGCCGTGGCGGCCTTCCTCGGGCACAAGGCCAAGGTGCGCGCAGTCCGGCTGCATGGCAGCCGCGGCTGGGCCCAGGAGGGCCGCGAGCGCGTCCACGACCGCAGCGTGCCGCACGTCCGTTGATCCACAAGACAGGTAGGAAGCCATGAAACTGAAAGTGACCGTCAACGGGACGGCATACGCGATCGACGTGGAGGTCCAGGAGGAGGAGCGCCCCACGCTCGGCCCGATCGTCATCGGTGGGTCGGCCGCTCCGGCCGCCCCGACCACGGCCAAGATGCCGGGCGCCAGCTCCAACGCGGTGACCGCGCCGCTGGCAGGCTCGGTGGCGCGCATCCTGGTCGAGGAGGGCGCGTCCGTGGAAGCGGGCGACGTGCTGCTCGTCCTGGAGGCCATGAAGATGGAGACCGAGATCACCGCGCCGAAGGCCGGCAAGGTGGGCGCGATCCTGGTCGGCAAGGGCGACGCCGTCCAGGGCGGCCAGGGCCTGATCGAGATCGCCGAGTAGCGAGTCCGGCTGGCGGCGACCAGGCGCGAGGGGCGGACTTCGCACGGGTCTTCGGACCCGTGACGAACCACGCGCCGGACGCCGCACCAGCCGCGAAGCGGCCCGACCCCGGCGGGGTCGGGCCGCTTCGCTGCGTCCGGGATCGTGACGCGAGGACGCCGAACCCGGGGGGCGGCGTCCTGAGCCTTCTTGCGCGTGGAGGGGCGCTTCGTGCAGGGCCTCGGGGGTGGGTGGGCGTCCGGGTAGGTTGTTGCCCGTGAAGACCGGAGCAGACGCCCAAGCCCTGATCGCCGAGTTCGCCCCGCGGGCCCGCGCCGTCGTGTTCGACGTCGACGGCACGCTGACGGGCGCCGACAACGCGGTCACCCCCGGCAACATCACGGCCCTCCGGCGGCTGAACGAGGCCGGTCTCGTCGTGCTCGTCGTCACCGGGCGCATGCTGCATGCCGCAGCCCGCACCCTGCAGGAGGCGGGCGTCGAAGGCTACCTCGCGGCGTGCAACGGCGCGATCGTGGTCGACCTGAGCACCGGCGACCTGGTGCGTCGCGAGGCGCTGCCGGATGCCGACACGATCGCGCTGATCGAGTTCGCCGAGGCGAACGACGTCCCGTGCGTCCTGTTCACCGAGGACGCGATGTACATGGATCGGGTGGGCGAGGGCGACCCGACGCCGTGGGAGTTCATGAGGGAGACCAACGACATCGCCCCGCAGGTCGTCGACCTCGAGTTCGTCGAGCGGGGCGACGTGCTCAAGGGGATGATCACCGCCCCGCGCGCCCGCCTCGACGAGTTGATGCCAGGCCTGCTGGCCCGCGTGCCGCAGGCCGAACGCACCCTCGACGACTGGACGGAGGCGTGCTCCCCCGAGGCCGACAAGTGGGACGCCTTGCAGCTCATCCTCGGACGCCTCGGCATCGATCCCGCCGACGTCGCGGGGGCGGGCGACGGCGGGAACGACGCGAGCTGGCTCGGCCGGATCGGGCTGGGCGCTGCCATGGCGAACGGACGCCCCGAGGCCAAGGCCGTGGCCGCGATCGAGATTGGCCACCACCTCGATGACGGCGCGGCTCGCTTCGCCGACGCCCTCCTGGCGGGCCGGGGCGGCCTCCCGGCGGGGGACCTCCCGACGGGCGATGGGCCGGACGCCTCTAGCGTCCGCCGGGCGTCCGAACGAGAGTCTTAGCCCCGAAACACCTTGTGGTTCGCCGCCTGCGCCCGCGGACGAATCACCAGCCGGTCGATGTTCACGTGCGCCGGCCGCGTGGCGATCCACGCGATGGCGTCCGCGATGTCGTCGGCGACCAGCGGCTCCGGGACGCCCTCGTACACGGCGTCCGCGGCCGCCTGATCCCCGCCGAAGCGCACCAGCGAGAACTCCTCGGTCTTCACCATGCCCGGCGAGATCTCGCACACCCGCACCGGCCGCCCGCACAGCTCGAGCCGCAGCGCGCCCGCGAGCATCCGCTCGCCGGACTTCGCCGCGTTGTAACCGGCCCCGCCCTCGTAGGCGGCCTCGGCCGCCGTCGACGTCACGAACACGACGGTGCCCTCCGCGGCCTCCAGCGCCGGCAGGAGGGCCTTCGTGACCCGCCCCGTGCCGAGCACGTTGGTCTCGTACATCGTGCGCCAGGCGTCCAGGTCGGCGTCCTCGAACGGCTCCTGCCCGACGGCGCCGCCCGCGTTGTTCACCAGCAGATCGAGCCGCCCGCCGACGCGGCCGGCCAGGGCGGCCACGCTCGCGTCGTCGGTGACGTCGCATTCGACCGCCTCGCCGCCGATCTCCTCCGTCAGCTCCTGAAGGCGATCGAGGCGCCGCGCGGCGGCGATCACGCGATACCCCTCGGACGCCAACCGGCGCGCGGACGCCGCCCCGATGCCGCTGCTCGCTCCCGTTACCACTGCCACAAGCTCAGTCATGACTCGATTCTTGCAGGTTCGAATTCGCACTGCCGCTGCCGGGGCGGTGCCGATAGGCTCGGCGCATGACGTACAAGCTGATCCTGCTCCGCCACGGCGAGAGTGAGTGGAACCAGAAGAACTTGTTCACCGGCTGGGTGGACGTCGACATCAACGAGAAGGGCGTCGCCGAGGCCAAGAAGGGCGGCGAACTGCTCAAGTCGGAGGGTCTGCTGCCCGACAAGCTGCACACGTCGCTGCTGCGCCGGGCCATCCACACGGCCTACCTGGCGCTGGACAACTGCGATCGGCACTGGATTCCGGTGGAGCGCAGTTGGCGCCTCAACGAGCGGCATTACGGCGGGTTGCAGGGCCTGAACAAGGCCGACACCCTCGAGAAGTACGGGCAGGAGCAGTTCATGCTCTGGCGTCGCAGCTACGACACCCCGCCGCCCGTGCTGGAGAAGGATGGGGAGTACAGCCAGTTCAACGACCCGCGCTACGCCGACATCCCCGAGGGCGAGCGCCCGCAGACCGAGTGCCTGAAGGACGTCGTCGCGCGCATGCTTCCGTACTGGGAGAGCGACATCAAGCCCGACCTGGCCGAGGGCAAGACCGTGCTGGTGACCGCGCACGGCAACTCGCTGCGCGCGCTGGTGAAGCACCTCGACGGCATCAGCGACGACGACATCGCGGGCCTGAACATCCCGACCGGCATCCCGCTGTACTACGAGCTCGACGACGACTTCCAGCCCGTCACCAAGGGTGGCCGCTACCTCGATCCGGAGGCCGCGAAGGCGTCCATCGAGGCCGTGAAGAACCAGGGCAAGAAGAAGTAGCCACCGGCCCAGCACGCGCCCGCGGCGTCCGATCTTGGACGCCGCGGGCGCTCGCTTGTCGGCTCAACGCACCTGCGTGGTCCGGCGGAACCGGTCGTGGCCCAGGGTGAAGGACGCCGCGGTGATCGTCTCGTTCAGTTCGCGGCTCTCCAGCTCGTGCTTCCCGACCCGGACGAGCACCTGCTGGTGCGGCTTGATGACCAGGTAGTACGCGTCGTGGTTGTTGACGGCGTCCGTGGTCCCGAAGAGGCCGAACGGGGTGTCGATCGCGAGGGCGCTGAGCCACTCGACCACGTTTTGCTTCCGCGTCGTCTCCAGGACGCGGCTGAGGGCCCAGACCTCGCTCGCGTCCGGGTAGGCGTCGAGCACGGCGGCGTGCGCGCGCGACCCGACGAGCTTGCCGCGGATCCGGTGCGGCGCGTATGAGGCGAGGTCGATGGGCTGGCGCAGGGTCGTGGCCGTGGGGGAGTCCGGCGAGGTGTCGACGAGCAGGTAGTCGACGCTCACGTCGAACAGGCGCGCCATGGCCTTGAGGTTCTCGACGTCGGGCAGGCCCCCGCCGTTCTCCCATTTGGTGACTGCCTGGCGGCTCACCGAAAGCCTGTCGGCGAGCTGGGACTGGGAGAGCCCGGCGCGCTGGCGGGCGGAGCGGATGCGGGCGGCGGTGGTTTCCACGGTGAACCTTTCGTGAGGCGGTACGAGCAACGTACGGCGAACGAACGCGGCGTCCACCTCGGTGAGGGGACGCCGCGGGTTGCCTCGGCGCTACTCTGCGTTGCCTCGGCTCTGGCCAGGGGTTATGCGATGGTCCAGTTCTCGCCCTCGGGGTGGAGGCCGGTCACGATGTAGATGACGCGGGAGCCCAGCAGCACCGCGTGGTCGGCGATGCGCTCGTAGTAGCGGCCCAGCAGCGCGCAGTCGACGGCCGCCTCGACGCCGTGGGGCCACGTGTCGTTCAGCAGTTCGCGGAACTGCATGGTGCGCAGTTCGTCGATCTCCTCGTCGTGCTCGGCCATCTTCTCGGCGTCGAGCACGTTCTGGTCGCGGAGGGTGCGGCCGGCGGTGGCGACCATCTCTTCGGCGAGCTGCGACATGCGCTGGAAGTTGGGGGTCATCGAGTCCGGCACCGCGACGTTCGGGTACCGCATGCGGGCGATCTTGGCGATGTGGGCGGCGAGGTCGCCCATGCGGGCGAGGTCGGCGACCATGCGCAGCGCGGCGACGAGCGTGCGCAGCTCGCCGGCGACGGGCGACTGGCGGGCCAGCAGGCCGAAGCAGCGGGTCTCCAGGTCGTCGTGGAGCGAGTCGAGGTGCGAGTCGTCGGAGATGACCTGCTCGGCGGCCGGCAGGTCGGCGTCCAGGAGGGCTTTGGTCGCCAGGCCCACCGCCGACCGGACGCGTTCGGTCATGTCGACCAGATCGTTGCTGACCGAGGTCAACGCCTCGTGGTAGCTAGCGCGCATAAGGATTCCTTCGAGTCGGGGTCAGCCGCCGCCGACAGGGGGCTGCCGGCGACCGCTCGACATTATCCGTCACCGGACGGTCGCGGCGAACCCCCATCCCGCCCGTGCGGTGAACGTTACGTGAACGCTCGGGGTGGCTCCACTGTCAGCGCCCGCCCGCGTGCTGCCGGCGTCCGGAACGCCCCTATGATCGCTCTTGTGAGCCCCGTGATCGCATCCGGTTTGGGCGCCGTCGTGGGGGCCCTCGTCGCCCTGCTGGTCCTCACCCTCGTGCGGAGACGCCGCACCCCGCCGCCCCCGGAGGTCCCTGATTTTCCGGTGGCCGACCTCGTCTCGATCCTGGACGCGGTGCGCGCCGGGGCCACGCTGCTCGGCCCCCACGACGACATCGTGTGCGCCAACGAGACCGCGGAGAAGATGGGGGTCGTCCGAGGCACCCGTGTCGTGATCCCGGCGCTGCTGGATCTGGTGCGCGACGTGCGCCGCGACGGGGAGATGGCGTCGGTGAACCTCGACCTCAAAAAGGGGCGCGGTCGCACCGCCACGGGCGCGCAACTGTCCGTGCGCGTGCTGCCCCTGTCGCTCGGCCGCGTGTTCGTCGTCGCCGACGACCGGGCCCAGGCCCTGCGCATGCGCGAGTCGAGCCGCAACTTCATGTCGAACGCCACGCACGAGCTGAAGACGCCGGTCGGGGCCATCTCGCTGCTGGCCGAGGCGGCCCGGGAGGCGGCGGACGACCCCGAGGCCGTCGGCCGGTTCACCGGCAAGATCATGGCCGAGAGTCAGCGCCTTACCGACCTCATCAGCCAGATCATCACGCTGTCGAAGCTGCAGGGCGAAAGCCCGCTGGCCGCCGCCGAGCCGGTCGAGGTCAACCAGTTCGTCTCGCTCGCGCTCGACCGCTGCCGTCAGCTGGCGGACGCCCGCGACGTCAGCCTCACCTCCAGCCTCCAGGAGGGGCTGTGGGTGCTCGGTGACCCCGGGCAACTCGTCACCGCGGTGTCGAATCTCGTCACGAACGGGATCGCCTACTCGGACGCCCGCGGGCGCGTCGTCGTGAGCACCCGGACGTCGATGGTCGACGGGGTCGAGCACGTCGACGTCGCCGTCTCCGACAACGGCATCGGCATCGCGCCCGAGGACCAGGCGCGCATCTTCGAGCGCTTCTACCGGGCCGACTACGCGCGCAGCCGCGAGACGGGCGGAACGGGGCTCGGGCTGTCGATCGTCAGCGAGGTCGCCGAGGGGCACGGCGGCACCGTCACCGTGTGGAGCAGGCTCGGCAGCGGCTCCACCTTCACGCTCAGGCTGCCGTCCGTGGCCGCGCCCGACACCGAACCGGAGGAAGATCAATGACCGTCGTCCTGATCATCGAGGATGAGGAGTCGTACCGTGACGCCCTCAGCTACATGCTCACGAAGGAAGGATTCGAGGTGGTGGCCGCGTCCGACGGCGAGGCGGGCCTGGCCGAGTTCGAGCGCCACGGCGCCGACATCGTGCTGCTGGACGTGATGATGCCCGGCCTGTCCGGCACCGAGGTCTGCCGCCGCCTCCGCCAGCGCAGCTCGGTGCCGATCATCATGGTGACGGCCCGCGACTCCGAGATCGACAAGGTCGTGGGGCTAGAGCTCGGGGCCGACGACTACGTGACGAAGCCGTTCAGCCACCGCGAGTTGGCCGCCCGCATCCGGGCGGTCCTGCGGCGTGGCAGCGACAGCGACCTGATGCCGGACGTGATCGAGGCGGGCCGCGTCCGGATGGACGTCGAGCGGCACGAGGTCTGGGTCGACGGCGAGCCGGTGCGTCTCGCCCTGAAGGAGTTCGAACTGCTCGAGATGTTGCTGCGCAACTCGGGGCGCGTCATGACGCGCGGCCAGCTGATCGACCGCATCTGGGGCGCCGACTACGTGGGGGACACCAAGACCCTCGACGTCCACGTCAAGCGCCTGCGCGCCAAGATCGAGCCTGACCCGGCGAACCCGGTGGCGCTCGTCACCGTCCGCGGGCTCGGGTACAAGTTCGACGCCTGACGGGGTTCGTGGACTGCCCCGGTCCGCCCCGGGCCGACCGTTAGACTCCAACCCCGTGACGGACAACATCGTTGTGTTCTCGGGGCACGCACACCGGTCTTTCGCCCACGAGTTGTGCGACATCCTCGGGGTCGAGCTCAGCCCCTCCCGCCTCACCCGGTTCAGCAACGACTGCATGCAGGTGCAGTTGCGCGCGAACTGCCGGCAGAAGGACGTCTACATCGTCCAGCCGCTCGTCCCGCCCACGCAGGAGAACCTCATGGAACTCCTGATGATGGTGGACGCCGCCCGCGGCGCGTCGGCCGCGCACGTCAACGTCGTGATGCCGCACTACGCCTACGCGCGGTCGGACAAGAAGGACGCGCCCCGCATCTCCCTGGGCGGACGCCTCGTGGCCGACCTCCTGTCGGCCGCCGGGGCGACGCGGGTCGTGACGATGGCGCTGCACGCCGAACAGGTGCACGGGTTCTTCTCGGTGCCGGTCGATCACCTCACGGCCCTCCCCGTGATCGCCTCGCACTTCAAGAGCCTCGACCTGTCGAACGCGGTCGTCGTGTCGCCCGACTTCGGCAACGCGAAGCAGGCCAACAACTTCGCGCGCATGCTCGGGGTGGGGGTGGCCGCCGGCTCCAAGCGTCGCCAGGCGGACGACAAGGTCGTGATCGACACGGTCGTCGGCGACGTCGCCGGCAAGGACGCGATCCTGCTCGACGACGAGATCGCGACCGCCGGGTCGATCGTCACCCTCATCGAGAAGCTGCGCGACCTCGAGGTGAAGTCCCTGTCGGTCGCCTGCACCCACGGGCTGTTCACGGGCCAAGCGGTGGAGCGCCTGAACGCCCTCGACTGCGTCCAGGAGGTCGTGACGACCAACACCGTCCCCCAGGACAAGCCGATCGACCACCTGACCGTCTTGTCGGTCGCCCCGCTGTTCGGCGAGGCGATCCGCCGCATCCACGACGGCGAGTCGGTCAGCGTCCTGTTCTCCGACATCGACACCTACGGCGAGTAGGGCCTCAGGCCCCCGACACGACGAAACGCCGCGGGTCACCCGCGGCGTTTCGTGGCGTTCGGACGCCCGCTACGGCGTCGTCGTGGGGCTCGGGGACGCGGTCGGCGAGGCGGTCCCCGTCGGGGAGGACGCCGGCGTCGGCGAGCCGGTCGGCAGCGGCGTGACAGACGAGAAGATCGGATCGGCGGCGTCCGCCACCGGCACCTGGATCGTTCGCGACGACCCGTTGGCGAACGTCAGCGACAACTCGGCGGTGAGCCCGGGCTTGAGGTCGCCGCCCGACACGGCGATGGGGGCGACGCCGGGGCCCGTCAGCACGACCATGCGGCCGGCGGGCAGGTCGACGTTCACGGCGCCGACGGTGAGCGCGCCCGCGCGCGTGCCGTCGTCCTTCAGCGCGGTGCCGGCGACGCCGGTGAGGCGGTCGTTCGTCTGCTGCGATACCAGGGACGCCGACAGCCGGCCCTGGCCCGAGGCGTCCGCGATGATGAGCAGGTTGCGCACCTTGAGGAAGTCGTCGTCGATGTTCACGCCGTTCGCCGGGGTGTACGACTGCAGCGTCTGCGCGTTCATGCCGCAGCCGCCCAGCGTGAGGGCGACCAGGGCGAGCAGCGCGGCTGACATCGCACGGAAGCTGCGCGTGGGGCGGGAGGAACGGGGCATGGGGGCTCCTGACTGGGCGGAACACGAGGCTGGCGTCAGGATAACGAACGCGGGGCGTCCGCGGCAGAGGTTGGGCCGTCAGGCGTCCGGAGGTTGGCAAGTTGCCAAGTCAAGTGTTGTTTTCCCACCCCAGGCGTAGTCTTCAATCGGGCGCGATCGTGCCCGCGACCCGCCCCGATCAGACGTTTCGCCCCTTGTCAAGACCCCAATGTGCCTCTGGCTAGTGGATTCAGGTTTCCTTCAGGGGAAAGCCCGTGATACCCTGGATGGCAGGGAAGGGGTCACACATATGACTTTTACTGTCGGCGAAACCGTTGTCTACCCCAATCATGGGGCGGCCGTCATCGAAGACATCGAAACCCGCACCATCAAAGGGGAGGAACGCCTCTACCTCGTGTTGAGAATCGTCGGGCAGAACGACCTGGTGGTCCGTGTTCCCGCGTGCAACCTCGACCTGGTGGGCGTCCGTGATGTCGTCGACGCCGACGGCCTCGAGCGTGTTTTCAACGTCCTGCGTGCGCCCCATACCGAAGAGCCCACGAACTGGTCCCGCCGCTACAAGGCCAACCTCGAGAAGCTGCACTCCGGCAACGTGCTGAAGGTCGCCGAGGTCGTGCGCGATCTGTGGCGCCGCGAGCGTGAGCGTGGCCTGTCGGCCGGCGAGAAGCGCATGCTGGCGAAGGCCCGGCAGATCCTGGTCTCCGAGATCGCCCTCGCCGAAAAGGTGGAGGAGGGTCGTGCGGAAGTCATGCTCGATGAGGTCCTCGCGTCCTAGTCTGGCCTGATGCCTGACAACAACTCATCCGAACCGGTCGTCGCCATGGTGGTGGCGGCCGGTTCCGGCGTTCGCCTCGGGGGCGAGACGCCGAAAGCGCTCCGCACCGTCGCGGGCGTCCCGCTGGTCACCCGCTCGGTCCGTCAGTTGGCCGCCGGCGGCTGCACCCACGCGATCGTCGTCATCGCGCCCCGCACTGAAGAGGCGTTCAGGGCGGCCCTGGCCGACGCGCCCGTCCCGGTGACGTTCGTCGAAGGCGGCCACCGCCGGCAGGATTCGGTGCTGAACGGGCTGGTCGCGCTCGCGGAGGTCGAGGGGCTGGAGCACGCGCAGATCGTCCTCGTGCACGACGCCGCGCGGGCGCTTGTGCCCGTCGAGGTGGTCGCCCGGGTGGTGGACGCGGTGGCCGCCGGGGCGGTGGCCGTCACGCCGGTCGTCCCGGTCGTGGACACGATCCGGCAGCTCAACGAGGTCGGCTCTGCCGCCATCGACCGGTCGTTGCTGCGGGCCGTGCAGACGCCGCAGGGCTTCGACCGCGAGACCCTCATCGAGGCGCACCGGCTCGTCGCCGATCATCAACTCGACGTCACCGACGACATCGCCGCCTGCGAGTTCGCCGGCGAGGTCGCCACGCTCGTGGAGGGCGACGTCTCCGCGCTGAAGATCACGACCCCGCTCGACCTCGTCGTCGCCGAGGCGCTCGTGTCCGGCGTCGAGGCGTGAGCGTCCGGGTCGGGGTGGGCACCGACGTCCACCGGCTGGCCGACGGCGTCCCGATGCGGGTGGCCGGGCTGCATTTTCCCGACGAGCCGCAGGGCCTGGCCGGCCATTCGGACGGCGACGTGGCCGCGCACGCGGCCTGCGACGCGCTGTTCTCGGCGTCCGGGCTGGGTGATATGGGCTCCAACTTCGGCACGAGCGACCCCGCCTGGGCGGGCGCCAGCGGCGTGGCGTTCGTCCGGGAATGCGCCCGGCGCGTCCGGGCGGCCGGGTTCGAGATCGGCAACGTGGGCGTCCAGGTGATCGGCAACCGGCCGCGGATGGCGGCGCGGCGTGCCGAGGCCGAAGGCGTCCTGACGGAGGCGCTGGGGGCACCGGTCTCGGTGTCGGCGACCACGACCGACGGGCTCGGCCTCACCGGCCGGGGTGAGGGTGTGGCCGCCATCGCGACGGCGCTGGTGATCGGGCCGCAGGAGGCGGGCGAGGAGCGGCCTGCGGGCGGCGTCCGCGGGTGAGCGTGGCCGCCGGCCGCGCTCTCAGCGCACGGAGGACGCCGGGGCGACCCACGTGTTGCAGACGCCCACCTGGCTGCTGCCCAGGCCGGTGGTGAACCAGCCCTGCCGCGAGCGGCCCAGGCCGTGGCCCTCGTCGATGCCGGGGTTGCCGCTGAGCACGTCATCGCCGATGTTGTAGGCGAGTTGGCGAAGCTGCTCGAGGTTGGCCTCGCCCAGGTTCTGCGACTGCGCGACCGACCGGACGTATTGCGCGCTCAGGCAGTCGGCCTGCGTCTCCGCGCGGCGCGACATCTGGCGCGCCTCGCTCGCCGACGCCCGCTGCTCCAGCGCCTTGTCGGAGATCAGGATGCCGGTGCGCGCCTGGACGGCGTGCCCGAACTCGTGGGCGATGATCGTCTCGGCCGCGTACGGCGTCTGCTGCACCGACGTCGGGAAGGCGCGCAGCAGCGGCTGCGCGTAATAGACGCGCTGGTCGCCCGCGCAGTAGGCGGCGTTGACCTCTTTCATGACGCCGCACGCCGTCCGGATGGGCTGGTCGTAGACGTAAACCGGCGGACGCGGCAACTGGAAGCCGGCGGACGTGACCGGCGGCTCCCACACGGTCATGAGGCAACCCATGAGGTCGTTGAGGTGGGTCTGCAGCTGCGAGCGGGACGCCGTGCGCGGGTCGATGCGCGCCATCTGGCAGTTCGTCGGCACGGGCACCGACTGGTCGTAGACCGGGTTGGCCGTGAGCAGGTTGCGGGCCTCGCCGACCGTCGACGGTGCGGGCAGCTCGGGCGGGTTCATGTCGGGAGGCGGCGGCTGGTAGCCCTCGTTGATGTAGCCCCCCTCGGCCGGCTGGCCGGGGGTGTCGGGCTGCTGCCCGGACTGCTCCCCGGCCGCGGAGACGAACCCGCGCAGCACCGAGAGCACGACCATGAGCGCGACGACGAACAGGGCGAGCCGGACGAGCGTGCCGAAGAAGCCGCGGCGGCGCGGCGGGCGCCGGTTCGGGAAACCCCCCTGCGGCGGCGCCGGCGGCCAGGCCGCCGGCGGCTGGCTCCAGCGTTGACCGGACGGTGCGCCCCATGGCCCGCTGGGGGACGCCTGGGGCCAGCCGGTGCGCCGTGCCGGCGCATTTCCCCACGGTTGCTGGCTCACGCGGACCACCTTAGTGCGATAGGTTCACCGCGTGACACCCGTAGCCAGGAGAGCCCTCGGCCGCCTCGCGGCGATGGCGTTGCTCGCGCTCGCCGCCATGGTGGGGCTGACCGCCCCGCTCGCGCATGCCTCCGACGAGGTGGCGTCGTACGTGGTTCAGGCCGATATCGCGGCCGACGGCGTCCTGACCGTGAACGCGACGATCACGCCCGACCGGGCCGGCGCCGAGCTGCGGCAGCGGTTCGCGACGTCGGTCACGACGGCCCGCGACCTGCGGTACCAGTTCACGATCGGGGACGTGCGCGCGACGGTCGGCGGGCGTCCGGCGCAGGCGCAGGTGACGACCGACGGCGACTACCAGGTGGTGACCGTCCCGCTCAGCGGCGACGAGCCGGTCGGGCTCAGCTACACGGTGCGCGGCGCCGCGATCGACAACGGCGACGGCACGACCACGGTGGCCTGGCGGCTGTTGCAGGGGCTGAACCTGCCGGTCCGCACGTTCGACGCGACCGTGAAGGTGCCCGGCCTGTTCACCATGATCGACTGCCGGGCCGGGTCGCCGGCCGCGCCGGGCGTGTGCGCGGACTTCTCCGGCGGCGTCCACGGGCAGCAGGATCCGGTGTTCCACGACGGGCCCCGCGGCGTCGGGGAGGTCGTGCAGGTCGTCCTGCGGTTCAGCGACCGCGTCGTCGCGCCGAACGCGCAGGTCTCACGCGTGTGGACGCTCGACCACGCGTTCTCGGCCGGGCCGCTGCCGCTGGGCGTCGCCCTCGGCGTCGGGCTGCTCGGGCTCGCGGCGTTCGCCCTGCTGCACCGCACCTTCGGCCGCGACGGCGGGCCCGTCGCGGCGTCCCCGACGATGGTGGGGGGCTTCCGTCCGGTGGGCGAGGGGCAGAGCGAGTTCGCGATGGACGCCGACATCCGGCCCGGCCAGGTGGGCACGCTGGTCGACGAGCGCGTCGACCCGGTCGACGTGACCGCGACGGTGCTGGATCTGGCCGTCCGCGGGCACCTGCTCATCACCGAGCTGCCGCGCGCCGGGGCGTTCAAGCCCACCGAGTGGACGCTGACGAGGCGCGACGGACGGGACGCGCTGCGTTCGTACGAGGCACGCCTGCTGGACGCGCTGGGCGCGGACGGCGGTGACGGGGCCCGGCCCGTGGTGCTCTCGCAGGCGCTGCCGGCGCTCGCGGAGGCGTCCGGGGAGGTCCAGGACGAGCTCTACGCCGACGTCGTGCGGCACGGGTGGTTCGCGGTGCGTCCGGACTCGACGCGCACCAAGTGGGTGCGGCTCGGCTGGCTCGCGATCGCGGTGGCCGTGGTGGCGGCCGGGCTGCTGATCGCGTTCACCGAGTTCGGGCTGCTGGGGCTCGTGCTCGTGGCGCTGGCGGTGGGCGTCGGGTTCGTCGGGCAGGCCATGCCCGCGCGGACGATCAAGGGGGCGTCCGTGCTGCAGGGGCTCGGCGTCCTGCGGGGCCAGCTGCTGACCCAGCCGACCGACCAGATGCCGCGGGGCCGCGAGTACCAGGAGCTCTCCGAGGTGCTGCCGTACGCGGTGGTGCTGGGCGGCGTGGACCGCTGGCTCGACGGGCTGGCGGCGACGGACACCGACGGCGTCCCCGACCCGACCGACCTCGACTGGTACCACGGACCCGACGACTGGCAGCTCGCCGATCTGCCCGATTCGCTGCGCAACTTCGTTCAGACCACCGAGGGCGGCCTGCTGAAGCGCTGAGCGTGCGCGTTTCTACCTGACGTTCTCCACCCTATTTGGGGGACTTTGTCACACACCCCCGGACGCCGTGCGCGCACCCCGCCCCCCGGACGCCCGCCCCAGCATTCCCAGCACCCACGCCGCCAGCCCGGCGACGAGCATGCTGCCGAGGGTGGACCCGAGCCAAGCAGGCGCCACGAACCCCACGGACGCCGCGGCCGCCGCCCAGGCGTCCGACCAGCCGGGCACGCTGCCCGGGTAGATGAGCTGGTACGCCAGGAAGCCCAGCGCCCAGGCGAGCGCGGGCGCCCAGCGGAAGGGGGCGTCCGAACCGAGGTTCCAGCGGCCGCGCGACACCGCGAAGAAGTCCACGACCGAGACCACCGCCAGCGGGACGAACGCCGACCCGATCAGGTACAGGAACCCCTCGTAGCCGCTGAAGTCCAGCACGCCGGCCAGCACCGTCGCCAGGACGCCCACCGCGACCGACACGACGCGCCGGTCCAGCATCGGGGCCAGGTTATGCAGGGAGACCGTCGTCGAGTACACGTTCGCGAACGCCTGGTCGAGCTCGTCGGCGAGCAGCAGCGTGATCGCGACGGCCCCGGCGGGCAGGGCCATGAGCGCGCCGATCAGGTGCGTCCCGGACAGGTCGCCGGCCAGGTGCCCGAGCGCCAGGACGCCGAGCGCGTAATAGACGAAGATCGCGACGCCATACCCCACGGACGCGCCGCCGAACGCCCCGCGCGCCGACGTCGCATGGCGCGAGTAGTCGGCGGCCAGCGGGCAGAACGAGATGACCTGGGCGGCCGCCAGGTCGACCGCGGGCCAGAAGCCGATCACGCCCGACTGGTCCAGCGGGTGCGCCGGCTGCGCCAGGACGGTCACGAGCAGGTAGGCCGAGCAGGCGAGCACGAGCCAGAGCATCACGGTCCGCAGCAGCCGGACGCTTCCGAGCGGCCTGATCGCCATCAGCGTGCAGGCGGCGCCGGCGACGATCACGAACGGCCATCGCCACTGAGTCCCCAGGACGCCGGCCGCCGCCGACGAGATCACGATGATCTCCATCGTCGCCCAGCCGATGTTCTGCGCGAGGTTCAGCAGCGTCGGCACGATCGACGCCCGGTAGCCCAGCAGCCCCCGCAGGGTCACCATCGCCGGCGCCCCGAGCCGCGCGCCGATCCCGGCGCACCCGCCGAGCAGCACCGCCCCGATCGCCGCGCCGACCGCGCAGGCCAGCAGGCCCTCCGCGACCGTCCCGACGGACGCCGCCACCAGCGCGCCGGTGAGCGGCCCGAACAGCGTGACGCCGAAGCTGCCCCACAGGCCGAGCTGGGCCCACGGGCCCTCGGTGCGCGGCGGTTCGGTCGTCAGGGTGAGGGGCGCCTCCGGACGCGCGCCAGCCCGCGAGCTCGCCTCCGGCACCGTCACCACCACCCGTGGAAGTGGTGCACCGGTCCGGCGCCGGCGCCGATGTCGAGGCGGTCCGCCTCGGCGAGGGCGGCGGTCAGCCAGTCCTTCGCGTCGCGGACCGCCGTGATCCAGTCCGGACGCCGCGGCCGCAGGGCCGCGATCGCCGAGCTGAGCGAGCAGCCGGTCCCGTGGGTGTTCGTCGTGTCGACCCGCTCGGCGTGCAGCCAGGCGACCGAGCCGTCGGCGTCCACGAAGACGTCGTTCGCCTCGTACGACGCCCCGTGCCCGCCCTTCACGAGGACGCGCTCGCAGCCGAGCGCCCTGATCCGGACGGCCTGGTCGGCCGCCGCGTCGGCGTCCGGCGCGACGGGCTCGTCGAGCAGCGCGGCCGCCTCCGGCAGGTTCGGCGTCACGAGCGACGCCCGCCCGAGGACGCCCTTGAGCGACTCGATCGCGTCCTCGTCCAGCAGGCGCGCCCCGGACGTCGCGACCATCACCGGGTCGACGACGATCGGCAGCCCCGGACGCCGCTCGCGCAGAGTGTCGAGGCCGCGGGCCACGGCGTCCGCGAGGTCGGCCGTGGCGAGCATGCCTACTTTCACCGCGTCGATCCGGACGTCCGCGTTCACGGCGTCCAACTGCGCCAGCACGAAGTCGGGCGGGATCGGCAGCACCCCCGACACCCCGGTGGTGTTCTGGGCCGTCAGCGCCACGATGACGCTCATGCCGTAGGCGCCCAGGGCCGAGAACGTCTTGAGGTCGGCCTGGATGCCGGCCCCCCCGGACGAATCGCTGGTCGCGATGGTCAGCGCGACCGGGGGAGGGCCGCCCAGAGCGGTGGAACGGGTCGGAACCATGATGTCTCCCTTCGCCGGCATGATCCGGACAGGTTCGACGGTCGACGCCCGCTCGGCGCCCTCTCAGCCCACAGTTCGGTGGACTCCCGTGAGTCGGTCTGGCCCGACCCTACTCCAGC